>JBDKTP010000055.1:0-6220 GCA_039680115.1 Rectinema sp. | reverse complement strand
AGCACATTGACAATGCGGAATTGATCTTCACTTATGGCGCGCGTCAGGCCCGCCACATGCACAACCGTGTGACAGCCTTCCAGCAACTCATCCAGCGCTTCGAAAGAGCTTCCTACGGGGCCTTTCGCGTCGAGATCTCCTCGGACTACTTTCACGTTAAGCCCCTCAAGCCAACCTAAAGGCCTGGCCGGCCGCACCAGACAGGAGACCTCGTAACCGCTTGCCAGCAGCGCTTCTACAATGTGACTACCGAGAAAACCCGTGCCACCAGTAATTGCTACCCGGCCTCTTACCATAGGAATACTTCCACACTCGTCCTCTCAAGGACCACGCTAAGGACCACAGTAAGGGCCACAGTAAGGGCCACGCTAAAGGCCACGCTAAAGGCCACAATAAATCCATAATGCCGCTTTTGTGGCTATCTGGTGGCCCCCAGTCCTATTTGGCGTCGACCGTAGCCGTCTCTTTGGTGTCGCCCTCAGCTTCCGAAACTTCTTCTTTCTGAGCGCTGCCTCTCGTCTTCTTGCCTTTTGCGGCCCTTCGTTCTTCAGCCTTCTGTGCCGCTTTTTGTACAGCTTTCTCCTGGTCAGCCTTTACCTTTTCGTTTCGTTCTTCCCAGAGCTTTTCCGCCTGAGGCGCCCATTGTTTGGAAATATCTTCAGTCTTGGAAGTAAGTGTCACGACGTCTTCTTCGTCCAGTAGCTGCGTCGAATGCGCACCAGTGCGCTGTACCATCATGCGCAGTTTCTCTGGATTATCCAGGAGCGGGCACGGACGCAGGTGGTTTTCGTTGAACGGCTGGTTGGACTGATATTCTTTGAAAAGCGGCTGCTGCAGCGTTTCTATGAGACTGTGATCGTGGATATTCATGTTCGAGTAGTGAATAAATGCGCAAGGCTCCACATCACCAGCGGCATTGATATGCAGGTAAGAGCTTCCACCCGCAATGCAGCCCTTTACATACTCACCATCGTTCCAGAAATCCAGAACGAAAATGGGCTTGGTCTCGCGGATTTCCCTCACTCGGCGATACATGTAGGTGCGCTGCTCAGGTGTGGCCAAGAGATCCAGTTGCGCATCCTTGCCAAGCGGTATATACGTAAAGTACCAGCCAAAGCGCGCTCCCTTGCTCACCATAAAATCGATGTATTCGTCCGAGCCGACAACTTCGGTATTATATCGATGGTAACAGGTCGAGAAGCCAAATGGCACGCCATGGGCTTTGAGCAAATCCATGGCCTCGATCACCTTTTTGTAGGTTCCCTGCCCGCGGCGCATGTCTGTCTCTTTTTCAAAGCCCTCAACACTTATGGCAAGCACGAGGTTTCCCAGTTCCGCTGAGGCTTTTGCAAACTCCTCGTCTACGAGCGTTGCGTTCGAGAACGAAAGGAAGAAACAGTCGGAGTGTTTTTTTGCCAATTTGAGCAAATCGGTTTTCCGCACGAGTGGTTCGCCGCCCGAGTAGATATACATGTAGATCCCGAGTTTTTTGCCTTCGTTGATGATCCTGTCCAAAAGGTCGTAGTCCATAGTGGCGGTCTTTTGGTACTCTGCAGCCCAGCATCCGGTGCAGTGCAAGTTACAGGCGGCCGTTGGGTCCATCAGGATTGCCCAAGGAATCTTGCAACCATACTTTTTTGCTGCCTTTTCACGAACTGCCATAGACGATATCTCGCTGTTAAAGGCGAGGTTCGATACCAACTTCGTCATGCAGGCTGGTGAAGTCTCTTTCAGCAGGTTGCGGACCATTATGTTCCAGTTGTTGTTTGGATCTTTGGCGATTGGCTCCAAGGCATCGAAAGCCGAAGAAAATTTCCCCGCTACGTCGAGTTTTCGGGCCCATTCCAATAGTTCTGGCATGTTTTTTTCGGGATTTTCCTTAAGGTAATTGACCTTGGACATCACGACGTTTTTCGCGAGACGCATGGTTAACGACATACATACCTCCCACTTCAAAATTGTAACTAAGGATGGTCCCTTCTGTCGGACAATAGAAATGGAGGCCATCTGGAACTTAAAATGAGCGGTCGGATCGGCCGGTTTCCTACCTTGCTGCCAGGGGTAATCGCCGCGCCTGTCGATTCGATCCTTATTACATGGTGTTATTTTTTACTAACTTAAAAACTACATATAAACTGCACTATAAGTCAACACAAATGTTGAATTGCCCAACGCAGGGTTTTTCGTCATAATCGAACAACCTATGGACGAAGTCAAGACACAAAACGTGACCAGCCTGAGCCGATCAGAAAAGCGGCTCGCTGCCAAGGGTGGGGTGGCATCGATCAGCAAACTGACCGAGGTTGCGCTGCGCCGTTTCAACATGATCGAAGAAGGTGACAGGATTCTTATCGCTGTGTCGGGTGGTAAGGACTCCACCACCCTTGCCTGCGACCTTGCCGCAAAGCGTCGTTGGTGGCCGGTACACTATGAAATTCAGGCCATCCACATAGCCACAGATTTTTGTAACTGTTGTAAGAAAACCACCTTGGTATCACTCTTGCAGTCGTGGGACGTACCATATGTCTCGATCGATGTGCCGGTCATAGGGCGACTAAAACCTGGTCGCTCGATGAATTGCTATTGGTGCTCTACGCAGCGTCGTACTGAGCTTATCCGCTACGCGATGGCCAACGGCTTCAACAAAATCGCGCTGGGGCACCATATGGACGACATCGTGGAGACTTTACTCATGAATATGCTTTATAAAGGTGAGATCTCCGGAATGTTGCCGGTACTCAGGTACAAAAAATACCCGCTTTCTATAATCCGACCTCTAGCGCTGTGTGAGGAACGCCAGACCATCGCGTACGCCGAGGAAAAGGGCTTTCGCTCCGCAGTCTGTACTTGTCCGTTCGGCCAGGACTCTAAGCGCCGCGAGGTCAGAAAGCGCGTCGAGGCGCTTACCGGCGGCTCGTCGTCCCAGAAGCGGCGCCTTTTCGAGTCGAGCCTTAACATCAAGATGGAATGCGATCCGGAGCTTCGTTAGCGAATTTCTTGACTTCTGCCTGCGCCGCTGCGATGCCTATCAAGGTACCTGGGCCCCCCACGCAGCCGCCAGGGCAGGCCATACCTTCTACGAGATTGGGTTTTGCCTTGCCGGATTTGATTTCCGCCAACATATTGCGGCAGTTCTTAAGGGTATCGGCGCGTATGAATTCGATTTTTTCCACGCCGAACTTAACCTTAGCAGTTTCGGCTATGGCCTCGCCCACACCACCTGCAACGGCATAGCCTCTGCCCAGGCTACTCGCTTCTGGCGGAAACTCTTCGGGTGGGATAGAAGCGAGGTCTATGCCTTTGGCGGCAAAAATGGCCGCTGTCTCCTCGTAGGTTAAAACATGGTCGACATAAGGGCGTAACTCGGGCTCGAGCGCCTCGGCTTTTTTTGCGATGCAGGGGCCGATAAAGACGATCTTTGCGTCGGGGTACTCTTCCTTTATGATCTTAGCGGTCTCAACCATCGGCGTGTATGAATCCGCGATCTGGTCGGAAAATTCCGGATAGAAATTGCGGGCGGTCTTAACCCAGGTGGGGCAGCAAGAAGTGCCGAGAAAACCTTTTTTGCCTTCGCCTAAGCGTTTGGCAAGAAGCAGGGTGTCGGAGTCCGCGCCGAGGGCCACCTCTTTTACGCCTCGGAAACCCACTTGCCTTAGACCTGCAGCGACGGCGCCCGGTTTGACGAGCTTGCCGAACTGGCCCACGAACGACGGCGCTACGAGGGCAAATGGCCGTCCAGATTCCGGACCTTTGAGCTGGAAAAGCACCTGTACGAGCTCGGTTTTGTCTGAAATGGCGGCAAAAGGGCAGGAGACAGTGCAAAGCCCGCAAGCCACACACTTGGATTGGTCTATGGAGGCAAAGCCCTTTGAATCCGAGTGGATGGCGTTGACGCCGCAGGCGGCGGCGCAGGGTCGCACCATTCTCGTGATGGCCTGATATGGGCAGGCGCGCTGGCACTTGCCGCACTTGATGCATTTGCTCTGGTCTATGACAGCCTGGCCTCCATCTTCTTTGAACGAGATAGCCTGTACAGGACAGACGATGGAGCAGGGGTGCGCCATGCAAGCCTGGCACATGTCGGTGACGATGACTTTGTCTTCTGGACATTTTTCGCATGCTGCCCGGATGACGTTGATAAGTGGCGCTGTGATTACCTTTTGATCGGTAAATGCCTGTTCGATCCCTTCTGTGACGGGCATGTTGTTGGCTTCTTCAATCAATGGCAACCCAAAGGCGAGCCGAATTCTCTGCCTGACGATGGACAGTTCACGATACGAACAACACCGGTAGGACGGTTTTTCCATATCGATAATCTGAAAGGGAATATATTCGATGTCCTTGGGCTGTTTGTCTTCCAGAATGAACTTGGCGATGGCCACGAAAATCTTGCGTCGAATGTCGGTACAGGGCGTGTAGAGGCCACGCATTCTCTCAAATACTTCAGGCATAGGAACTCCTTCCTAATCGATGCTCTATTATGGCAACGATGCGCTGCACGGTAATTTTAAGCCGCGGCGTATGCTTGTTCAATGGTAAATAAGACAATTCTGCTCCTCACACAGCAGTGCTTTTTATGCCGGTTGTCTACGCGCGCGGCCCGTGTGCCTTGTGCACCTGTTGCACAACGGGCCCAAGTAGAGCACCATGAAAAAACTAACACAGGTGAGGTTCTGAGTTATGGAAAGTTATGCACTTGGGCTCGACAATGGTGGCACGGTAACCAAAGCGGCACTTTTCGATTTGAAGGGCAATGAAATTGCGGTGGCTTCCCGACAAACGCCCGTACTGGCTCCCCGACCTGGCTATGCCGAGCGCGATATGGACGATCTTTGGCGGAGTAACTGTGAGTGTATCCAAGAGGTTCTGCAAAAATCCAATGTCGATCCTGCCTGCATTGTAGGCTTGGCCGTGACCGGTCATGGCAAGGGCTTGTACGCGTGGGGCAAGGACAATAGGCCGGCATACAAGGGTATTGTGAGTACCGACAATCGCGCGTGGCAGTATCCTGACAAATGGAAGAAGGAAGGTAGTGCCGATCGCCTTTACTCGCGGCTTTGTCAAAAACTGATTCCCAGCCAGCAGGCCGCACTCTTAGCCTGGCTCAAAGACAATCTCCCGGAAGTATACGAAAACATAAGATATGCTTTTCCTGTAAAGGATTACATTAGATTTAGATTGACAGGAGAAGCACACTTGGAGGCCACAGATATTTCAGGTTCAGGACTTATGAACGTACGCGATGGGCGATTTGACCGCGATCTTTTGGAAGCATTGGGAATAGGCGAGGCCTTCGATATGCTGGCGCCTCTCTGCTATTCGGCGGATCTGTGTGGAAAGGTTACAAAAGAAGCAGCACAGCGTACAGGTCTTCTGGAAGGGACTCCGGTAGCGGGCGGCATGTTTGACATCGATGCCTGCGCCATCGCCATGGATATAACCTCCCCCGAACAGCTTTGCACGATAACGGGCACCTGGTCGATCAACGAATTCATTTCCAGGACGCCAATCTTGGGCACTCAGATCGCGATGAACTCGCTCTATGCGATTCCTGGCTACTACCTTCTTGAGGAATGCAGTGCGACGAGCGCGGGTAACCTGGACTGGTTTATTGAGAACTGTATGGGAAGGGCGAATCTCGGTCTTGAGGCCAATCTCGGTCCTGGAGCAACTGGCAAAAACGCAGGCAAAAAACCGTACGACGAAATAAACAGGATGGTCTCGGAAGTCGATCCTGCCGACTGCGACGTTTACTATTTGCCCTTTCTGTATGGATCGAACGTCCATCCACTCGCCAAGGGGAGCTTTGTGGGGCTCACTTCGTATCATACCACGGCGCACATGGCGCGGGCGGTATACGAGGGTGTGGTATACTCTGCAAAGACGCATATCGACCGGCTTCTTTCGGCAAGGTCTGCACCAAAGGCCATACGCATGGCCGGTGGAGCTGTCAATTCGCAAGTCTGGGTGCAAATGTTTGCCGACGTATTGGGATTCCCCATAGAAACGGTAAAAGGGGTCAAGGAATTGGGCGCCATGGGGTGTGCGATGGCTGCGACGGTTGCAGCTGGAGTCTATTCCGACTATATGGAGGCGGCCAAAGCTATGGTTCGCGTCAACGCTCCCGTCGAACCAGACTGGGACAAAAATCGAGTTTACAAGGAAAAGTACGGCAAATACTGCGCCGTCCGTGATGCCCTCGATTCGGTGTGGGACAGAT
>JBDKTP010000054.1:0-4629 GCA_039680115.1 Rectinema sp. | reverse complement strand
TGTGTAGCCTGTGCTTATCATCGGGAAGTCATCCCAATTTAAGGAGGCTCCTATGATCAAGCTGATCGGTGTTGCAATTGTTATCCTTGGCTTCGCGCTAAAAATGGACAATATTGCAACCATCCTTGTGGCAGGATTTGTGACCGGTCTTGTGAGCGGTATGGACGTGGTCAAGATCCTGCAAACCATCGGAAGCAGCTTTGTTGCGAACCGCAGCATGGCGATTTTTATTGTCATCATGCTCGTAACCGGAACCCTTGAGCGTAACGGTCTAAGAGAAATGGCGGCAAAACTCATAGGGAAGGTCAAGAACGCGACTGCCGGCATGGTCATTGCTGCGTATGGTGTACTCCGTCTGATCCTTGCCGCCTTTAACGTGAGTTTGGGAGGAACAGCTGGCTTTGTGCGCCCTGTTGTGATGCCCATGGCGGTTGGCGCAGTTGAGGCCAAGCACGGGCAGGCGGACGAAAAACACGTTGAAGAGCTCAAAGGAATGAGTTCGGGCATGGAAAACGTCACCTGGTTCTTTGGCCAGGTGCTGTTCATCGGGGGCAGTGGCGCTCTGCTTGTCCAATCTACTCTGAAGAATCTCGGCTACGAAACGGACTTGGCCGAACTGGCCTCAATAGAAGTCCCCGTGGCGATTTTCGCTCTTATCGTCGCGGCAGTCATCTACATTTTGAAAGATAGACGCCTCGAGAAGACGCTCTACACCGCGAAGACCGGAAAAGCAGGAAATAAGGAGTAACACTATGGAGTTCTTTTTTGATCCGAAAATAGCGCTCGGCGCAAAATTGCTCGAAGTCCTCTATATGGTTATGGGCCTTATTGCAGGCTACAACGGTATTAAGACGCTTTTTGAGAAAGAACATAAAGCCAAGTGGGGGACCTTTGTGTTCTGGACTTCCCTTGCGGTCATTCTGTTCTTTGGGCATTGGCTTCCCAGTCTGGTTAGCGGAATTCTGGTCGTTGTAATGGCTATTCCTGCGGTCTTTAGGCAAGTGAAGGCAGGGCCTGGAGAAGCACCAAGCAAAGCGTATACAAAGGCTCAAGCGGACAAAATCGGTTATAAGATCTTTATACCCACCGTAATGATGGGGGTAATGGCTATTGTATTTGCCCTCTTTACCAAGATTAGCCCCCTGGTAGGTGTGGGCGTAGGCGTCATTATTGCGGTGATTCTTCTTATGGTTTTCTCCAAGGAAAACAAGCCAACAACCTTTCTCAATGATTCCAAGCGCATGCTGGATGTTGTCGGGCCGCTCTCAATGTTGCCCATGTTGCTGGCTTCCCTTGGTGCCATCTTTACCACAGCCGGAGTCGGTACGGTGATTTCCGGCCTGGTAAGTGCCATCATTCCGAACGGCAATATAACCGTTGGCATAATCGTCTACGCGGTGTCCATGGCGCTTTTTACAATCATAATGGGCAATGCCTTTGCAGCCATAACGGTAATCACCGTTGGTATCGGTGCGCCTTTTGCAATCGCGCTTGGCGCAAATCCGGCAGTCATCGGAATGCTGGGCCTAACCTGTGGTTATTGTGGTACACTCTGCACGCCAATGGCTGCCAACTTCAACATTGTACCTGTGGCTGTTCTCGACATGAAAGGCAAGTACAACGTGATAAAGAACCAGCTACTCATTGCAGTGATCATGCTCGTTTTCCAAATTGGCTATATGTTGATCGCACGTTGAAGATTTTGATTGATTGAGGAGCAAGAAACATGAAAATCCTCTTAACAGGGTTTGATCCTTTTGGCGGGGAGAAAATCAACCCTGCCTTTGAGGCGGTAAAACTGGTAAAAGACCGCATTTCTGGTGCGGAGATCGTCAAATTAGAGATTCCGACCGTGATTGGTAAGTGCGATAAGATTGTGGCGCAGGCTGTGCGAGAGCAGCATCCCGAGGTCCTCTTGTCCATCGGGCAGGCGGGCGGACGTGCGGATATCACCGTGGAGCAGGTGGCTATAAACATTGTCGATGCCCGTATTCCAGATAACGAAGGCAACCAGCCCCACGATCAGGTGATTCGGGAAGATGGCCCTGCTGCCTATTTTGCCACTATCCCGGTTCGATCAATCGTTGAAAGAATGAAGTCCTATGAGGTGCCCGCGAGCATTTCTTATACGGCGGGTACGTATGTGTGCAACTTTATTATGTATTGCAATCTTTATCTTGCTGCAAAAGAATACCCCACTATGAAATCCGGATTCATCCACGTACCATTCTCAACCTCACAGGCGCTCAATAAACCGACGCCAGTTCCCAGCATGTCCATGGATACTATGGTGAAGGCTATAGAGGCGGCGATCGAAGCGATTGTAGAAGCATAGAGTTTTGTCTGAATCCCGAGACCATCTGATTCCGGTTGTGAATCGGGTCTTGGGATTTTACAGGGTGGTTAACTGCAAATGTCGATTTTTCTTGAAGAAGGAGCTGGGATAGTCATACACAAATGGCTTCAGGTTAAACCAGCCGAACGGGTTACCATTATATTCGACGAACTGCACGTCGCCGAAGCAATGGCATTGAGGGATCAGGTTGCCCTTGCACACGGTATACCCATGACAATTCAGGTGCCAAGCGAAGGCGCACAATCTGGTGGAATCTTTGAGACCTATGTGAGATCCCTTGAAGACACGGATGTAATAATTGGTGCAACAGATAGCTCGATAATGACAACGCGCACAATTAGCGACGCAGTGACTGCGGGTGCGCGTTTTTTATCTTTGCCACTTTCTACCAATGACGGGATTTCTCTCTTAAAGCATGATTTTCTTAAAATGGACCCTGCGGAAGTAGAAAACGATGGAGCGCGCATTTATCAGACATTCCTTGGCGCTTCCACGGTACAGGTGCGGACTCATCTGGGCACCGACCTTGCTTTCTCGGTGAAAGGGCGGTTGGGAAACGTGTTCTCTGGACGAAGCAATGGATTGAGCACAGCAACCTCGGCCAGTTTCGAATTCTCTATCGCGGTGGAAGAGGATAAGACGGAAGGCGTGCTCATTTTAGACGGCTCAATGGGGTATCTCGGCCTTGTGACAGAGCCAGTGCGTATGATCTTGGAGAAAGGACGAATCGTCGATATTGAGAAGAACGACTCAGGGCGAAAGCTCGCGGCTTATTTTTCTGAGTTCCGCGACGAGGAAATGTACGTTGTGGGAGAACTGGGCATAGGGCTTAACAGAATTTCTCAATGCGCAGGGCGCTCTTATATCGAAGATGAGAGCGCATATGGCACATTCCATATAGGCGTTGGCCGGAATATCTCTCTTGGTGGCAAGCATTACGCAAACGGGCACTTCGACTTGGTGAGCTATGCGCCCACCATCGAAGTGGACGGCAAGCTCATCATGAAAGATGGGGAACTGAGTCTGTAAGGGCGTATCATCTGTAATCGCATGCAAATCGGTCAGAGCTGTCGGGCACGGGCAAAAGGACTAGAGCGACCGACGGGAGTCGAACCCGCTTCTCGAGCTTGGGAAGCTCGGGTAATACCGGTATACGACGGTCGCACAAACATCACACAAAGGCTACTTGGACGCACTACTTGAATGCGCTACTATGCCGCACCACAGTTCGGGGTGCGGCAAATCACACGCGCAACTATAACCTTAGCCGCGATGCTAGGTCAAGAACCGGTCCGATAAGTTCATATGTTAAAGAGCCGCGAGAAATACATCTGCGTCGGCATCAGAAAAAAAGACGAGGTAGACCGTGGATGGGGTGGGGTGGTCGGAAAGAAAATCGCGGATGGCGCTGAAAGCGACGGGCGCAGCCTTCTCACGCGGGTAGCCGTACACGCCTGTGGAGATTGCGGGGAAGGCGACCGTAGCGAGGTCTTCGCTGGCGGCGATGGCGAGGGAGGACGTGTAGCAGGAAGCAAGGAGTTCGGGTTCGCCGTGGGAGCCGCCATGCCAGACGGGGCCCACTGTATGAATGACGCGCTTTACGCTAAGGTGGCCCGCGCCGGTGGCCACCGCGTGGCCGGGCGGCAGGCCGTCTTTGAGGGTGGTGGCGCGCAGGGTGCGACAGTCGGCCAGAATCGCGGGGCCGCCGGCGCGGTGTATGGCACCATCGACACCGCCACCGCCTAGAAGCCCGGAATTGGCAGCATTCACTATCGCATCGCCTGAAAAGCGCGTGATATCGCCCACCGCAACGATAAGCCTTCCGTCCAGCAGCGTTGCGCGGATTTTCAGCGCAGAACCTACAGCTTTGGCCATACAAAAGGCCCCTTCAATGCTGAAATTCTCAGGAATTCTGAGGGGAGCGCGGGGTATCGGACGCCTCTGATTTTAGCCCGAGAAGCTCCTCGGCGCGCGCGATCAGCGCCTCAAAATCGAGTGGCTTTTGGAAGAAGCTGTCTGCCCCTGCTTCCAGCATATCTGCCTTTATGTCTTCGGAATCGCGGCCTGTCATGGCAATAACTTTCGGCTTTCCAATCGACGAGTCCGACCGGATACGCTTACAAAGACTCCTTCCGTCGATCCCTGGCAAGTCCACGTCCAAAAAGATGAGGGCTGGGTGTCGCTCGGCAATGATTTTGCCCGCTTCGAAGCCATCTAAGGCCTGCGCCACCCGCAGCTGCGGCAGCGTGCGCTCCAAAATCCGCTTCAGAATT
>JBDKTP010000053.1:0-4990 GCA_039680115.1 Rectinema sp. | reverse complement strand
AGCAGCTTGAGTGGCACCGCGACATTTTCATAGACCGTTGCAGTCTTGAGCAAATTGAAGCCCTGAAAAATCATCCCCATGCGCCGCCTCAATGCCTGCAGCGCCGCTTTATCCAGCGATTCCAAAGTCCTGCCCTCAAATTCGATGGAGCCTGACGTTGGGCGCTCGAGGTAGTTGAGGCAGCGGATAAGCGTGCTTTTGCCTGCGCCGCTTTGTCCGATTATCCCCAGGACCTCGCCGCGCCGCACGTTGAGCGACACATCTTTAAGCGCAGCTACATTGCCGTGTTTGCCCTCAAATACCTTACTGACATTGTGCAGGGCAAACACGGGACTGCCCGATTCCTTTTCTATTTTGTTTACGAGTTCACTGTTTACCATGATGCGATGGTTGATCCTTTGTAATTTGCTTCTATAAATGCCTTTATTTCAGGCGAACGGTAGATCTTTATGAATTTTGCGAGCACCGGGTCGTCCTTGTTTTCGGTACGCACGGCGATCACGTTGACATAGAGCGAGTTGGGCGATTCCAACCCGATGGCGTCCCGTGCGGGCACATAGCCGGCTTCCACAGCAAAATTGTCGTTGATGGCCGCAGCATCGAGCTCGTCGAGTTGGCGCGGCAACTGGGACGCCTCAAGCTCAATAAAGCGGAATTTCCTTGGATTCTTGGTTATGTC
Source organism: Rectinema sp. (assembly GCA_039680115.1). Lineage (GTDB taxonomy): Bacteria > Spirochaetota > Spirochaetia > Treponematales > Rectinemataceae > JAFIHQ01. The sequence continues at coordinate 4,311 of JBDKTP010000053.1, read as the reverse complement.
ACGCGTCGTCACGTTGAGAGCTTTTGCACCGTTGAGTTCGATAAGTCCAAGGCTCTGGAAGAGCAGAAGCGCCCGCGCCCCATTGCTCGGATCGTTCGGTAGCCCGATGGTGGCTCCGTCGCTGAGGTCTTTAAGGCTCTTTACTTTTTTGGAATAGACACCAAGGGGTGCAATGATCGTATTCGCAACGTCCACAAGGTCGAGCTTGCGGTCTGCCTTGAATTTGTCCAGGTATGGTTTGTGCTGAAAGCAGTTAAGGTCGAGGTCGCCCTGCGCAAGTGCAAGGTTGGGAAGCACGTAATCTGTAAATACCTTGATTTCTACGTTGATTCCCTGTTTTGCGGCCAGTTTTTTGACTTCCTCCATGATCTCTTCGTGAACACCGGTGGTCACACCAACGACCAGGTGCTTCGGGTCGAAGGTTTTTTTGCCTGCTGCCGCTAAAGATGCGACGACGAGAATGAGGATCGCCGCAAGGGCGAAGCTTCGTTTGAGTGTAGTGTTCATAGTATCTCCTTATTCCGGCTGGGCCGGTTAGTGCCAAAGGGATTAGTGCCAAAGGCGAGTAGGGTGAGGCGGGTGAGACAGGTAGGGTGAGCCTTTGTTTGTATTAAGCGGGTATTTGTCGGTACTAAACTAAAGTAGTTTCGTCTTGGTGCGGCTGGACGACAGCCTAAGAACGGGGCGGCCACACGCGGCCGCAACGCATGAAACATACAGAGGCACAAAGCATAGAGGCGCTCATGAGACCGGTAGAAGGCTCTTGCATGAGATGATCTTTAGTTTTTGCAAGTAATCTTGCATATAAATGCGCTCTGTTTTGCATGTTGGTGCCTACGATGCAGGTTTTGTCGGTTTGTGTCAAGAGGCCTACGTGTTAGGGCCAGGAATAGGCCCAGGGTTAGGGCAGACAGGCCTAAGCTGTATTTCCTTTACCTTGTTGCACTCCATTTTTGTAACGTCGCCATCGGCAAAATAGAGCGTAAAGGTAACGGTGCCGTTGCGTGGGGCATCGCTGAGTGCCTTGTCGATTTCGGAAAAAATGATTTCGCGCTGGGAATGCGTCATGACGACCCCTCTTGTTACATTGTACACCCCCTTTGCGGGTTTTTGCGAGCTCTGCGCCAACCATGCAAAGAGAACTCAATGCCGACCTTGCACGCCTTGCAATTGGTTGTTACATTGTTCTTGTAAATTGCTGTAGCTTCTTTGTTGTCGAGCCGCAGATCTACCAAGACCGGGTAAATGAACGGGATACGCGAACTGGAAAAATACGAGAGGGAAAGCGATGTTGCCCAAGAACTTATATGACGAATACCTTGCCATGCTCAAAGAAGAGCTGGTACCTGCCACGGGCTGTACGGAGCCTATCGCTGTGGCGTACGCCGCCGCAAAAGCGCGCGAAGTGCTTGGACAAATGCCAGAACGCCTGGAAGTGGGGTGCAGCGCCAACATCATAAAGAACGTCAAAGGCGTCACTGTTCCCAACACCGGGGGCCTGCGCGGTATCCGGGCTGCTGCAACCGCAGGCGTAGTCGGCGGTGTGGCCGATGCCAGGCTCGAGGTTTTGCAGTCGCTTACGCAGGACCACATCGAAAAGACTAAGGCGCTCCTTGCGCAGGGTTTCTGCTCGACCTGGCTTGTGGAAGGAGTGGAAGGTGTCTATATTGAAGTGCGCGCCTTCGCGGGCAGCGCAAGTTCGCGCGTCATCATCGAAAAAACTCATACTGGCATTGCCTATATCGAAAAAGACGGACAAGTTCTGCTCGATACTCGAGACCTCAATACATCGAAGTCGAAGCAATACACTGAACAGCACGACGCTTCACTTGGGACGCCAAGCCTTAAAGTGAGCTCGATTCTGGAATTTGCAGACACTGTGCGCATGGAGGATGTTGCCGACATCATTCGTCGACAAATCGAACTCAACAGCGCCATTGCGGACGAAGGACTCAAGCATGATTATGGCATGGCCGTCGGCAAGTCTCTCTTGCGGGGTGAAGAAAACGACGTGCGCGTGCGCGCAAGGGCCAGAGCTGCTGCGGGAAGCGACGCGCGAATGGGCGGCTGTGCTATGCCGGTCGTCATCAACTCGGGAAGCGGAAACCAGGGCCTCACGGTATCGGTGCCGGTCATAGAATACGCCAAAGAGTTGGGTGCAAGCGAAGAAAAGCTTATCAGGGCGCTCGTTTTGAGCAACCTTGTGTCGCTCGAACAAAAGTCGTATATCGGCAAGTTGTCAGCATACTGCGGGGCGGTGAGCGCTGCAGTGGGGAGCGCCGCGGGTATCGCATACCTGGAGGGCGGCACGTACGAACAGATAGCGGCGAGTATCACCAATACCATTGTTACCGCGGACGGCATAGTCTGCGACGGCGCCAAGGCTTCCTGCGCGGCGAAGATAGCCACGGCGCTTGAGGCGGCCATTCTGGGTCAGGAAATGGGCATGAAAGACGGCGGTAAGTCGTTTTCCTCAGGCGATGGACTCGTGGGCAAGGATGTGGATGATACAATCCGCAACGTTGGCATTGTTGGCGCACAAGGCATGCGCCAGACCGATGTTGAGATAATTAACCTTATGCTCAAGGAATAAGGCCGATCACCCCACCGCGGGCCACCTGCGTAGCGCGCTATTTCAGCCTATTTTAATCTAAACTCTGCACCCACCACTGCAGTCACATCTTTAAGTCGGGTGGATGTATCGTTCATGCCGTAGTCGTCCACCATCGTGGAGTTGCGCGGCGTAATCTGGAACACGCCCATACGCGCGCTTTTTACCGCGCCGATCTTGGCGCCTGAAGATTTGGCTATAGCCTCGGCCCTGCCTTTGGCGTCCTCAGTGGCGCGCTCAAGAAGGCCGTTTCGCAGGTCGGCGAGCTTCGTGTACATGTATTCGAGCGGGGCTGAGTCCAGGGCCACCCCTTGCGCAATGAGGTCGCCGGCGCCGCGCGACGCCCGCTCAAGCCGGTCTATATCGGTGGACGTCACCCTGTAGTTGCGGTTGGCGTAGTAGGTGGTGCGCTGGGTTCTGCGGCCTTGCGCATCCTCGTCAAAGTAGGTGTTGGAGCCCGCGTTGATGGCGCCGGCGACAATTTCTTCGGCCGGCACACCCTGCGATGCCAGAAACGCATCTATCTTGGGGATGGCTGTCTTGAGCTCGGCATATGCTGTCTGCAGGCTGTCCCCGCGGATATTCACGGAGAAATTCCACACTGCCACGTCGGATTCAACCGGCTCTTTGGCACTCCCCGTCACGCTGATAGTGTCCTGCGCGGCGCGTACCTGCACAACGCCATTTGTGACGATTATCCCCGTCACCACCAAGGCGACTGCCAGAAGGGCGGCTGCCCAAAATACTTGATGAAACTTTTTCTCCATACGCTCTAGACCCTCCTTCGGGCACCGCCTAATACCACCTGGCGTCGCTCAATACACTGTCACGCCCAGTGAAAGTTCGATTGTCACCGGCTTTCCTGCTGGAAGAACAAAATCGCTTTCCAGCCTTATGTCTCGATATTTCAAAGTGATATGGTGCGTACCAGGGAGCGCGCTGCCCTGCAACGAGTCGAGTAGGACGCCGTCAAAATAGACATCGACATCGCTGAACTTGCCCAAGCGCTTCCATGACGAGTAAAGATCGTCTGGCAGCTTTATTTCGTAGTTCACAGCGAGTGGCGTAAGGCTCAACTGCAGGTTGACCGGCCCGTTGACGAATAGCTGTTGAACATAATCAGCAAATCCGGGTGCCGAGATCCTGACCATGTAGCTTCCGTAGTTCCATGTTCCCCGATACGGACTTATCCCGACATAGGAATTATCGCGATAAATCGTTGCATTGGGAGCATTTATGGCGTTTATTGAGACTGAATACTGATACATTGTCAAGCTTGCTACGAGCGTGTATGGCCCATTCAGTCTTATCGACCTTGAATAGTCCTGATACCCCTCCAATTTGATTAGCACCGAGTAGTTGCCACGGGGGAGCATAATGGCGAGCGGCGTGCTTCCGACATATGAGCCGTTGATATAGACCTGTGCGCCATTTACGTTTGCCCTCACATTGAACTGATAGGATGGCTCGTGTGGCTGAGGCAGAACAGGCGGCGTCGATGGAGGGGTCGATGGTGACCCCCCTAAGTGTGCAATGATGGTTATCGGGCTCTGAAAGGCAGTAAAGCTCGTCCTGAATTCCGCAAAGCCGTCTTTTACAATGCGCACGGTATAGGTGCCCGGGAACACCGACATGCTGAAGTTCGGCGTGGTGTAGCCCACTGCGTTGTCGTTTAGGTAGATTTTTGCTCCCGTTTGGTC
>JBDKTP010000052.1:0-14735 GCA_039680115.1 Rectinema sp. | reverse complement strand
TGTGCAAAGGCCTGGTTCATAAACTGATAAATCCCTTTATATTCGTCGATGGCCTTTTCAAAATGGACCGCGAACATCGTGCCCTTGGCAAGCGCCTCCCCCATACAATAGCCGACCGGCTTGCCTTCTATGTAATAGACGGCGCCCCTCAGGTTCAATTCAGAAAAGAGCTCGATTCCTTCCTTTGCAGAGGCATAATCTCCGTCCGAACCTTTTTCCTCGCGCCATCGGTCGAGCACCACGAGGGCGTCACGCGCGTTGTCTTTGGACAGTGGACGTTGAATGCACTCATAGGTATTGATAAAACCGTTCACAAGGTTGCGCTTCTTGTGGTACTCGCGGCCGCTCAGCTCGGCGAGATCTTTGCGATAGTACAAGTAATCGAAGTTATTTCTATCCTCTGTAACAATATAGCCACGACCCTCCAGCTCGATCCGATGTGCTTGTGCCTGGCTCTCTGACATATTCTTCATAAAATCGAAGCGCTGCATAAGCTCGTCGAAAACATTTGCAGAAGGGAAGCAGCACAGAACAGAGAAAAAGCTCTGCCCATTTTTTGTGCCCTCGAGGAGTAAACCCTGTTCGCCCAGACTTGAAATTTTGTAGTCGTAGGTCTTTCTAAAGAGATAGAGGCCCGCAAAGGTGAACTCTGAGATGCCGTCTTTATTGAGGTTGAGCGCTGGGTAAAGGGAATCGCGCATGGAGAAGTCCATGGGAGCAAATTCCGGGTATTTGGGTATTTCCATTTTAATCCATAATAAGAAAAAATCTGCTGTTAAGCAAGCATTTGGTGGTTTTTTGGCGCGCAAGCGTTGATTCCAGCAGTTGCAATGCTCAAGTTTCTAGCCCATACTCCCTCTTATGAAGAACCAAAACCAGTATTTGAACCAGGCTTTTGTGCCTGCATTGACGGAACGTTTCGTCCGCTACGCAAAACTCGATACACAAAGCGACCGTCATATAGAGGATATCCCGTCGACCCAGAAACAGTGGGACTTAGCCAAATTGCTTGTTGCTGAGCTCAAAGAGCTTGGCATCAAAGATGTGTACCTGGACGATCATTGCTATGTCATTGCCAGGATTCCAGCGTCCAAAGGGCTGGAGGGCAAGCCTTGCGTTGGCCTTATGGCTCACATGGACACGGCGAGCGATGCACCAGGCACAAACGTAAAACCAAATGTCATTAAGAATTATGATGGACGCGTTATACAGCTTTCACCGGGATGGGAGTTGGACCCTGCCAAATACACGGATCTGCGCGACCACGTTGGTGACACAATCATCACAACGGACGGAACCACCCTCTTGGGAGCGGACGACAAAGCCGGTGTGGCTGAGATTATGACATTCTTGTCGCTCATCATGGCTGACCCGAGCTTTAGGCATGGGCCCCTGGAGGTGTACTTTACTCCGGATGAAGAGACCGGCAAGGGCATGGACATGTTCCCGCTTGCAAAGACAAAGACAGTAGCCTGTTACACGCTGGATGGCGGCAAAGCCGCAGAAATCGAAGCGGAATGCTTTACTGCGTACAGCGTACATGCAGAATTCACCGGACAAGTGATTCATATTGGTGCAGCGCGAGGCAAGTTCGCCAATGCCGTGGCGATGGCCAGTTATTTTGTCGGTATGTTGCCCCGCTCGGAAAGTCCGGAGGCTACAGACGGTTGGTACGGCTATTATTGCCCAATCGAGATTTCTGGCACCATGGAACACGCGATTGTGGACGTGTACTTGCGTGATTTTTCCATGCCCGGCATGGAAAAGCGGATCGAGGCAGTAAAGGCCTTTGCCGCAGCTGTCGAGGCGCAGTTCCCCTTGGGCAAGGTGGACCTCACTATTAAAAAGCAGTATCTCAACATGAAAGAAAAACTCGACGCCACACCGGAAGTGCTGGAGAAACTTGTCAAGGCAATTGAGCAAGCCGGCGCCGAGCCAGTCATGAGCCCGATCAGGGGCGGAACCGATGGCTCGCGGCTCACGGAGATGGGGATTCCTACACCCAACGTTTTCACCGGTGGCTATAACTACCATTCCCGCTTCGAGTGGGCTTCGGTAAACGAAATGGCCTTAGCGGTGCTCACGCTTCTCAACCTTGCGAAGGCGTGGGCGGAATAAGACTGCCCAAAAGCCCCAAGAGCTAAAGACCTAGTCGAGTTCAGCCTGTTTGCAATCCGACGCCACCACGATGTCTGCATCGGAGGTGGCGAGGATATACTCTGGAGAATAAGGCGGAAACCATTCCAAGAGCACGAAGTGGCCGTCCTGTACTTCAAAGACACCAAGGTCAGTGACCACAAAGTCCACTTCTTTAGCGGCGGTCAGTGGCAAACTGCACGACCGCTTGAGTTTGGCCTGGCCGGATTTTTCGAAATGTGTAGTCGCGGCGATGACTTTTTTGGCGCCGACGACAAGGTCCATTGCACCTCCCATGCCGGGGATCATTTTCCCAGGAATCTTGTAATTGGCAAGGTTGCCTTCCTGGTCTACTTCGAGCACGCCCAGCACGGTAAAATCGACATGGCCACCCCGAATGATTCCAAAACTGAAAGCCGAATCGAAAAAAGCCCCTCCAGGCAGAATTGTAGCGGGCAAGGAGCCGGCGTTGGTCAAATCCTTGTCTTCCATGCCTGGTTCCGGACTGGGGCCAAGCCCAAGAACACCGTTTTCGGACTGCAAAATAACGGTCACACCCTTGGGGATATAGTTGCCAACCAAAGTAGGAAGTCCAATGCCGAGGTTGACGATGTCGCCGGTCTTAAAAAATCTGGCAATCCGCCGGGCGATGACCTCTTTATTCTCTGCATATCCGATTGTTTCGGTTTGGACCATACCAGTCTCCTTACTAAACCAGGCTTCTTATTAAACCCAGCTTTTTATTGAACCAGGTAATCTACAAAAAGCGACGGCGTGTGAATAAAATCGGGATCGAGCTGCCCGATTTCTACGATTTCTTCAACCTCGGCAATCACGAGTGTGCAGGCCATGGCCATCAGCGGATTGAAGTTCCGCGCCGACTTGGAAAAGATGAGGTTGCCAGATTTGTCTGCTTTTTTTGCCTTGATAAGCGCGATGTCGCCCTTGAGCGGCAGTTCCAGCAGATACGCTTTGCCATCGACCATGAGCTTTTGTTTGCCCTGTTCCACCTCGGTGCCCACGCCAGTTGGTGTAAGGATGCCCCCAAGGCCATAGCCGGCCGCGCGAATCCTCTCTGCCAAAGTGCCCTGAGGCACCAGCTCCACACACAGCTCTCCGGCATTCATCTGCCGCTGAGTCTCCGCATTTGTGCCGATGTGCGACACAATGACGCGGGAGAAGGCCTTCTCAAGAATAAGCGGAGCTACACCATTTATCCTGCCGGTTCTTGGGTCGTAAACAGCAGTATCGTTGCAGACCAGTGTCAAATTGTGAAGGTGACGGGCAAGAAGCGCCGCCAGGATTTTATCGGGTGAACCACATCCCAAGAATCCCCCTACCTGGACTGTCGTTCCTTCCTGCACAAGTTCGGCCGCCTGGGCGGCTGTAAGTATCGGTTTCTCTACCATAACGTTTCTAACCCCTTCTCAATTATAAGACCAGTTGTACCGATTTGCTTATACACACCTAAGGCGAGCGCAAAACCGTGCACACGCCACGTTACGCCACTCCACGCCACTCCAGCTTATGCTACGCGCCTGCAAGCCCTTCGCGTTTTTTTTCTACAAGTTTACGCACAACAAAACTTGCCACATCTTCGGCATACGTCCCCTTGCCAAAGCCTGCATCGTAGCCGAGTTGTACTGCCAGTTTATTGGACAGCCGCGGACCGCCTGCAACGCAAATGTACTTGTTGCGTATCCCTGCGGCTTCCAAAAGCTCGACCAGTTGCGTCAAGTTTCTGATATGGACATCCTTCTGCGTCACCACTTGAGAAACGAGAATGGCGTCGGCATGGCAACGCTCGGCGTATTCTATTAGTTTTTCGTTGGGGACCTGTGCCCCCAAGTTGTGCGCCTCAATCATCTGATATCGCTCAAGGCCGAAATGATGATTATAGCCTTTCATATTCATGATGGCATCGATACCCACTGTGTGTGCATCGAATCCCGTGCAGGCGCCGACAATCACGACCTTGCGGCCAATTTCCCTGCGAATGAACTCATCGACTTCGTCCATCGTCATCGCGCGCACTGATTCGTCAACGTCCGCAACGACAAGGTCGAAGTCTATACCGTGCTCATTCTTTGCGTACGCAACGAAGAAAGTAAAAGTGTCGGCAATTGCAGCCGCATGCACCACGTCGCATTCGGAGAATCCCCAGGACAACACAAGTTCTCGTGCCGCTTCCATTGCCCGTGGTCCGTGAGGAATTGGCAGTGTGAAGGAAAGCTGTACCTTGCCATCGTTGTGCGTGTCGCCATAGGGTCTTATGATTTGAGCCATGCTCCACCTCTCCTTTTTCTTGTCTAGCTGCCCTGCCTACTCAATCGACAAAGCTTTTCTCAACTGCTTTTCTACAGGATTCCAGTAGTTGTCAGCCTTCTCGACTAAGCCATCCAGGCCCTTGCCACCATCCTTTGCCCGCCTGATATCGGCAAAGTGGCCTTGTTCGATACTCTCCATCAAGCCGAGCCTTTGGACTTCGCGCAAGAAATCGAGCGCTTCGTCGAGAACTTCGTGGGCGCGCTTAACAATTATTCCGTCCTGCCTGAATTCGATTTCGTCTCCAAATGAGGCCATATTGTTCATCACATACTTTGCGGTGTCCACGGCAATGTAGCGGTCCATCATGAAGGGAGTATGGATTGCTTCAGTGAGCATGCCCAAGAGGTGAATGCCCTGCCCTGTTGCTTTGGAAACAAAATTGAAAAGATTATCCATGACGAGCCCTTTAAAAATATCGCCAGACATGTATTTTGTGGGCGGCATGTATTTGAGTGGATGCTCCGGGAAAATTTCCCTTGCCATCTGTGCCTGGGCATACTCGTACAGAAAACCATTTGGAATGCTAGGGTCCATTTCAAAGGCGTGGCCAAGCCCCATCTGTGCAGGCTTAAGCCCTGCAGCATATGCGAAGCGCTCGTTTAGGAACTGCGATGCAAGCACGGTATAGGCTTTTTCGTAGGCATCGCTTGTGGTCAAGTAATTGTCTTCGCCCGTGTTGATAATAATACCTGCGTAGGCATTGATCATTCTTGAGAATTTCTGATCCACAAAGGTACGGTACATATTGATATCGCGGAACAGAATTCCATACATGGAATCGTTGAGCATCATGTCGAGCCTTTCGAGCGCGCCCATGGCGGCAATTTCTGGCATACAAAGGCCCGAGGCATAATTCGTCAGATAAATGTAGCGATGCTCGCGTTCGCAGACTTCGTCCAGGGCGGCCCGCATTATTCTAAAGTTCTCCTGGGTTGCATAAGTGCCACCAAAGCCCTCAGTAGTTGCGCCATAAGGTACATAATCCAAAAGACTCTGTGCGGTTGTCCTAATTACAGCAATGACATCAGCACCCCGAGAGGCGGCAGCCTGCGCCTGCTTTACGTCTTCGTAGATATTGCCTGTTGCTACAATAAGATACAACAGCGGATCATTGTTTCGGCCTTTGTACTCGCGCAGTTTTTGCTCACGGCAACTTCGGTTATCTGCTATTTTTTCCAGATTTCGTGTTGCCAGATTCTCCGCCAGAGATTGGGCCCTGGAAGCATCGGCCATTGGCAAAGAGCTTATGTCAAGGCCACTTGCAATGCGGCTGTTGAGTTCGCCTGCTGAAAGGCCTGTTGAGAGGAGGGCGTTGGCATACCACACGGCGGCTCCGCCACTCAATCTGTCGCGAAGCGAATCGACAATAAGATTTGGCACAGGAACACCGTCATTGTTGGCCCCATCTGCACCAAGCAATCGAACGGTTGCACGTTCGACTGTAACGGTCGTATGTCTATCGATAAAACTCAAGACCGGTTCGCTAATGGCTATTGCGCACGCTCGTGCCTGGGCAATTTTTTCTTTTGACAATCCGAGTTTTTCTTTCATTGATCTCTCCTCACAGCGCTTTCCTCACATCAATCGACCCAAGGGCGGCGCTTTTTTCGGCACGATACCGCTCGGCCGCAGCGAGGATCTCCGAATCGAGCCCAAGAAGCGACGCCACCAGGAGCGCATCCGAACTCTGCGCCACATGCAAATCTTCCCGAGCCAAAGGGATCACCTCGTACCGCATTAGTCTATTGATAGTACGGATACGCGCTGAAAACTCTTCGCCAACATCTGCAGCTTTATCCGCACCTTTATCCGCACCTTTATCCGCATTTTTTTTCTGTGCACTTTCTGAAAAAATTCTGTCGGCAGCTTCTTTATCTAGACCAGCCATCCTGCAATAATGAGCTTCTTCGTCCAACACAAGACCATGGAAATGCGTTGCAAAGAGCGCGAGCGTAGGTTTCGCTGGCCTTGAAAAGTAATGCACCACTGCAGAAAGAAGGGCTTCAGCATCTTCCGAACTCGTAGTTTGAGCAAACTCATCAAAGGCAACAAGGCAGCGCTGCGAGCGCTGTTTTTCTACAAGTTCGGAAAGGGTTTGTACCTCGAAGCCAAAGCTCGACAGGCCCTTTGCAACCATGTCCGGTCGCTCTCCTACGTAATCGATCGAATCAAAAACAGAGGTCTCGTACTTGTCTGCCGGAACTCCAAGACCAGTTTGCGCCATCAGTTGCAGGAACAAGACAGTTTTTAGAACAACCGTCTTGCCGCCCATGTTTGACCCAAACAGGACAAGAGCGTTCTTTTCCAGTTCGAGTTCGAGTGGCGTATACTGCGTCCCCATTTTTTCGCATTCCGTGCAGAGCGGCAAAAAACGTCCCTGCTGGATTTTTACTCGTACCTGCGATGCATCTTCGTCTTTATCACCATTGAAAAACACAGGGAATTCTAGGCTATATTTTTTCGTTAATTCATAGCGGGCCTTTGCCACGTCTAAGCGCCTTAGAGCGTCACAATACCTGCTCATTTGTTCTGCTTCGGCAAGAACGTGTTGAGATAAGCGAATCACGACCTCGTTTTCGATGCTGCGCTCTTTTTCGTATAACGTCTCTCTTTTGCCTTGCAGCGTCACAAGTTCAGGACTCGGCAAAAGGCGCACAATAAATGAATACTCATCGTTTGCCTCGACAACAAGGCGCCAACGATCTGCTAAATCAACTTGAGCTAACAAGGCAAGACCTTGCTCGTGCGGTATCGTGACAAAATCGCGGTCTTCCAGATCTATCCCAAACTCTTTCTTTACCGCTTGGACAAGCTTTGTGCGCTCCTCGCGAATCTGGCTTCCCAGATCGGCGATTGACTGACGGACTACCGTAAGCCGTGAATCGTATTTTTCTGATACAAAGAACGTTTCAGGGTCAGATCCACCTTGCAAAAGAAGTTGCAAGAGCTCGTTAGATTCAAATTGCAAACCAAAGTGCGCGCGCGTCGTGCTGTCCAGAAGCCCACATAAGGCCGCGTAATTGGAGAGAAACTTTTTGTACAGAAAAATATCGACGGGCGCTGAAAGCGCAGAAAACGATGGAAGCCCAGATGACGAAAGCTCAAATGGCGGAAGCCGTGGAATGCGCCCAAGATGCCACTGAATCTTGTCCAGGGCTGCGCTTTGTGGACGATCCACCAGGCAGGAGGTTGCAAATTCTCCGTAGACGCGGACATCCTCATAGGCCGACATCAGGTCTTCAGTACAGGCGTAAACGCACTTCTCAGCGGCAAAATCCTTGCCGTAAGGGGTTTGAGGCCTAAACTGGCGCCATACTTCGTCCATTTGGGCAAAATTCCATGCGGCGCGAGATACACGAGATACGCGGGACACGCAAGAAACCTCTGCAACACCCGAAACAGGAACGCTCGTGGCGCCCTGCCCCGAAGTATCGGCTGCCCTCACATTGACATCCATTTCCACATTATCCTCTTAGAAATCCTCTTAGAACACTCTTGGAACAACACAGAACAACACAAAAGGAACACACAACAACTCTAAAGCTCCACACCCGAACAAACATCAAAAGAAAGAACGAGACTGCAAAGTTCTTCTCCCAGCAACGTGGAAAACTCGTCCTTTGTTACACCCTTTAAAAAAACCGCAAAACCGCGGAACGGAATCTTTTCAACAACTTCCAATTTGTACTTTCGCAATGCCATCACAAGTTGGTCTTCGCTCAAAAAGACCTTTGAAAAATCCTGCACAACGATCATCTTTGAGTCGGTGGGCACAGCCTCGAGCGCATAGGAAGTCAAGGGGCCCTTTATCATATATCTGCATGCCCCATCGCAATCGTCAGACACGTGTGGCAGCGAAACAAGACGAAAAAAATGGCGCATCCAGCGCGCGGCTTTTACATAGTTCGATTTATCGACGCGAAGGGTATAAAAAAGCTGAGCCTCCGGTATACTCGCCACTTGCGTGAGCCGATCCAACGCGCCGTCCACAATTACCGTGCGTGCCCAGGCTTCTTCCCTGATTCTTCGGACAATCCACCCAAGGTATTCGTTCGCGTGCGGACCAACAAGGACGGCGCGGCCATCGCGCATGGCACGTGCAATAAAAAGTCGCCCCAAAGCAGTGGAACCTGCAACGACATCCACAATAGCCGGACTGCAGGTTGCGAGGCCAAGAAGGTTCTCCGAGCTGACAAAAACGTCGCCAGAGCGCAGATTCACTATGGGATTGCCCTTCTGCGTCTCCTTAATCCTGACCGAAGATCCCTCGCCCATGGTATCCTGTGTATACAGCCCTTCTACGCCAACAGCGAGCATTGCGACCGATTGTCCTCTTGCATGGATGCTTCGAGCGGCTTCTTTGGCAAAGGTCGTCTTGCCACTGCCACTGCCTTGACCAGTAATAAGGTTCACGCGATCAATAAAAAGCTCGGATGCAACACGCATACAAGACAAGGCGCCTACATTTGAAAGGCTCATTCATGATGAGCGCGGGCGTTCCTGGCAAGGTTGTCGGGTTCGATAACCTTGGCGTCGCCGCTTAAGAGTTGCGCGATTCCACAGCTGGCCTTGAGTTGCGGCTCCTTAAGACAAAGGTCGCAGTTTCCACAATCCTTGCTGTAGCTCGGAGGCTCGTCGTACGTTGTGATGACTCCTTCGTAGTTGCGCAGGACAACGCACTTCTCGTTATTGCTGATCATATAGTTAGGCATGACGGGGATTTTTCCACCACCGCCAGGCGCGTCGATTACATAGGTCGGAACAGCAAAACCGCTCGTGTGTCCGCGAAGGTTCTCGATTATTTCTACGCCCTTTGACACCGTCGTTCTAAAATGAGAAATCCCCCGCGACATGTCGCATTGATAAATGTAGTACGGCCTCACACGAATGGTGAGCAGCTTCTGAACGAGCTTTTTCATGACGACCGGGCAGTCGTTTACGTCGCGGAGCAACACGGACTGGTTTCCAAGCTGAATACCTGCGTCGGCTAACTTTGCACAAGCCTCTCGCGCCTCGGCGGTTATTTCCTTGGGATGATTAAAATGCGTATTGATATAGAGCGGGTGGTACTTTTTTAGCATGTTTACAAGCTCATCGTCGATGCGCATGGGCATGACAACTGGCGTCCTTGTGCCTATCCGGATAACCTCGACGTGTGGAATAGCGCGGATTTTGGCAATGATCGATTCGAGCCTCTCGGTGGACAGCACAAAAGGATCGCCCCCGGAAATCAGCACGTCGCGAATTGCAGGCGTGTTTTTTATATATTCCACAGCCGCATCGATACGATCCTCTGACATATGCACATCTTCCGAGCCGACTAGCCTGCGCCGTGTGCAATGCCTGCAATTCATCGAGCACATATTCGTGACAAGCAGCAGCACCCGGTCAGGGTACCGATGCGTAAGGCCCGGCACCGGCGAGTCAATGTCCTCGTGCAGGGGATCGTTTTGGTCCGCATCGTCGATGTACGTTTCCTGGATGCGCGGAATTGCCTGAAGCCGTACCGGACACAATGTGTCTTCCGGGTCGATGAGCGACGCATAGTAAGGGGTTATCGCCATCCGGAAGGTCTTGAGCACTTCGTTTACGTCTGCCTTTTCCTTTTCCGTGAGCGGTACAACCTGACAAAGCGTTTCCACATCTCGAATGTTATTGCGCATCTGCCAGTGCCAGTCGTTCCATTGTTCCGGCGTAACATCTTTATACAGAGGAATTCTGTGGTAATCGTAAGAAAGGTATTCCTGCATAGTGTCCTCTTATCCCCTTATCCTCTTGTCCTTTTATCCACGCAAGTCAAGTATGGAGCGCACATCGTCGCTTGTGGCGATACTCAAACCTGCAATCTTTACGAGTGTGGCAGCGCGCTCAACGAGTTCCGCATTCGATTTGGCAAGCACCCCTTTTGCAAAATAGACATTGTCTTCGAATCCGACGCGTACCCATCCGTTTGTCGCAATCGCGCCATATTGAGCAGGAAGAGAGGATCTGCCTATGCCCATCACGGTGAAATAGGCCCCTTCCGGAAGCGCTCTCTTAAAAACCTCGAGATTCTCCGCTGTGTAGGGAACCGCTCCCGGGACGTTCATAACAAGGCCATAATGGAAAGGCGGCGTAAGAAGCCCCTCTTTAATCAGGATGCGCGACGCGTAGATATGCCCAAGGTCGAAGCACTCGAGCGTCGGCTGTACGCCATGCGCGCGGAATTCTTGCGCAAAGCGCCGCATTACTGGAAGCGTGTTGACGATGTAGTCATCGCCAAAATTGACAGTCCCACAGTCCAGGCTCGCCATCTCCGGCTCCAGCTCCACGAGTGGTTTTAAGCGCTCATCTGCTGTGTCGCCCACCGCGCCTCCTGTCGATATTTCCACAACCATATTGCATTTTTGCCGGATGAGCTCGATGGTGCGCCTGAAGACCTGCACCTCCTGCGTAGGTTTTCCATTCTGATCGCGCACGTGGAGGTGCAAAATAGAAGCCCCTGCAAGCCATGCTTCGTACGCAGCGTCGGCGATTTCTTCTGGCGTTGTGGGCAGCGCCGGGTTCTGTTCCTTGGTCGTTTCTGCACCGGTGCAGGCGCAGGTTATTACAATTTTACCGTCCATACTGTTTCTCCCTCAACGACGAGTGCCCATTAAGAGGCTTCTAGCGCGCTTTTGTGGCAGGGAATTTTGCCGCGGTCAATTCAAGCGATTCTGCTATTGCGCCCAACGCGAATTCAAGGTCCTGTGGCGTGTGCCGGTACGCAATGTACCAATGATGATATGGCTGAACAAAAAGGCCGCGCCTGATAGTCTGGGTGTAAAAATACTCTCTGCGCTGCCGGTACTCTTTTTCGGCATCGCCTTCGGCCTTGTCAAAGGTGATGAAGGGCATTGGAGGAATGCCGGAAACCGTTGCAGGTACGCCGGATTCAGCCACAATCGTCCGCAGGCGCTCAAGAAATACGGTGCCACGCTGCCAGAGCGCATCCTGAACCTTTTCGCGCTCGAGAATCTCAAGGCATTTGAGAGCTGCCACCATTTCCAGACTGTTGGGGAAATATGTTGACGAGACAAAAACCTTCTTCTCCAGTACTTGCATCACTTCGCGCTTGCCAGCCACAAGACTAATGGGATACCCATTGGCGAGCGCCTTGCCAAACGTGGCAAGGTCCGGCGTAACGCCATAGCGCTCCTGCGCGCCGCCCATGGCAACGCGGAAGCCCGTGCGCACTTCGTCAAAAATGAGTACGGCTCCGTAGCGGTCCGCAAGCTCGCGCACGCCCTCAAGGTAACCGGGCGGCGGCGCAAGAACTGGCTTGGCGTTTGGATGCGACACGGGCGTTATGATAATGCACGCCACTTCTCCGCGGTGCTCTTTTAGTTTATCTTCCAGCTCTTCAAGATCACCATACTCAAACTCTATGGTGAGCGAGGAGACTTCGTCCGGCACGCCACCGCGGTTTTCCACGCACCAGTCGTGCCAGCCATGGTAACCACAGCGGAGGATGTATTTTTTGTCCGTGTAGCCGCGCGCGATGCGCACCGCCAGAGTTGTTGCGTCGGAACCGGTTTTTACAAGTACCACCTGTTCGGCACAGGGCACAATCTCGGTGATGCGGCGCTCGAGGTCGTTCTGGACCTTCTGCACGAGAGAAAAACAAAAGCCTTTTTCGTCCATTTGCTGCTTGACAGCATCGTTGATCTCAGGCTCGTTGTAGCCAAGGATGACGGGCCCATACGCGCAGAGCATGTCCACATAATCGTTGCCATCGACATCGACAATGTGGCCGCCGTAACCGCGGTCGATAAAAATGGGATACTCGCCTTCTACAAAATTATAAGGGCGCCGGATGCCCATAACGCCGCCAGGGCAAAGCTCCTTGGCTTCGGCAAAAAGCGCCATGGAGCGGTCTAGTTTTAACTTGGGATATTCTTTTGCCGCCATGAAATGCCTCCTCTACCTTCCTCTACACTTCTCTCTCTTGAGAAACAAGAACCACCGCTGGATTATCTTACGTAGAGCTGCTCAAAAAGCGCGCGCAAGGCAGGGTTTTCTCTGAGCTCCCACAGGGTGATTTCGGCATGATCTTTGGTGTAGCCATTGCCGATGATCATGGTGACGTCTTTGCCAACACCTTCAGCTCCGAGAGCTGCCCTTGTAAAGCTTGTTGCCATAGAGAAAAAGTACACAGTCCCGCCATCGCGCACAGGCAGAATGGATGCCATCTCGGCCCCTTGAATATTGACGCAGTTGATGGAAAGGTCATATTCCCTGCCACCGTTTGCAGGGAGCGCCTTGTTTAAGAATTCCACCGGGTGCGTTGCGTCGGCCACGACGACTTCGTGAGCCAAATGCAAGTCTTCCAACACCTTGCGAGAACGCTCGGAATGGATGTTGGCCACTACCCTGCCCGTCGGGCCCACGCGCTTCATGGCCTCGTAGCAGCAAAGCAGGCCAGACTTGCCACCTGCGCCCAGAACCAGCACCGTATCCCCTGGTTTTACCAACTTGGCGGTCTGAGCAGGCGCGCCTGCAACATCGAGCGCCGCAAGCGCAAGCCGCTCGTCCATATCGTCCGGCAGTTTTGCGTAAATTCCAGACTCAAAAAGAATTGCCTGTGCATCCACCTCGACGCGGTCTATCTCTTTGTGCACTGCGAGAATCTTGTTTATGCGCAATGGCGTAAGAGAAAGAGAGACAAGGCTTGCAATTTTGTCCCCAACCTTGAGGTCGCGGTTCGCCAATGCCGGGCCAATTCTTGCCACTTTGCCAATGAACATTCCGCCAGAACCTGTCACAGGGTTTTGCTGTTTGCCGCGCGTAGCCACAATGCTCATAATGATGGTTTTTATCTTCTCTTCGTCCCCGCCCGCCTCGTGCTCAATCTGAGTAAAGCTGGCGGAATCGATATTGAGCGCTATGACGTCCACCAAGATTTCGTTGTCATAAAGCTTTGTCATATCGTTATCGAGCCGCAAAGCAGTTTGCGGCATAGCCCCAACTGGTTCTAACACACGGTGCGTTCCATATTTATCGCCCATCGGCATTGTAGGTCCTCCTTAAGAAAATCGCGGATTCCGTTACGACATGATTGACCGGTTTTTTCCAACCGTCAAGTTAAAAATTGATACGACAGGTTCAAATTTTGAAATGAAAAAATACTCAATAAAACTGATTTATTATACCTTTTGTTGCACGTTGCACTTGCATATGCCGATTGTTTTCTTATACTGAAGCCTGAAGCAGATTTTGGAGCGCAGGTTCTAGAGAGCAGGTTGTCCGCCGTTGAAAACATGAATTGAATAAAGATCGGTTCTGTGCAATAGTTGCACAGAAAAAGTGACCTGTGCGTGTAGAATCGTTACCTTTGCATTTGTACAACTGTTTAAGGATCTTTTGATGTTTGATGAGATTAAGGTTGAGGAATTCGAGCGCGTTGCCGCCCGAACAGGCGTATTCCAAGGCGTCGAACTGGATTTGCTGCACGAGACCCTTGCCTCGTGGAAAAGTTCGCCTGGTAACCCCTACATCCTGCTCGAGGTGCGCGATGGCAAGACCCTGGCAGCCTTTGCCATCATCAGCAAGACCTCGGGCCGAGAATCGACCTATGACATCCGCTACCTCGTTGTCAACCGCGACTATCAGCAATCCCAGGGCGGATCGTACCTCCTGTCCCTGATTGATGAAGAGCTCTTAAAGCGAGGCAGCTACGCCGTGATACGGATAGAGTCGGCCGGCAACAAATTACAGACTCTCGGCGCCACCACGCTGGAAGACGCAGGCTACAAACTCATCGGACACATTCCTAACTTCTTTGGCGAAGGGAACGACTATTACTATTATGTCCGCGCCATCTACCGCCCCAGGCCTGAAGTGAGAGCGCCAGAAGCCAGTGCGGCCGAATCTAACACAGCTGGGTCCCCGGGGCCCGCCGGCTCGGTCGGCTCCAATTCTGCTGAGTCGCAGAAACCTGAAATACCGCTTGATTCTGACCACTAGAACTTGCTATAGTCATGTGCATTCTGGGTTAGGGGTTCATGGCTTATGGTCAGGGCGCCTTGCTCCGATGCTGATTTTCGTGCCGAGATAGCTCATCTGGCAGAGCGGCGCACTCGTAATGCGCAGGTGCCGGGTTCGATTCCCGGTCTCGGCTAGAATAGCTCATTAAAAAATAAGAAATTAAACCTGCCCCCCCCCTCAACAGCGGGCACCATGGATTTTACCACTGCCCACCTTTGGAGCCTCTCGTTGATTTCTTGCTTTGCCTAGAGCAGCCCGATGGGCCT
>JBDKTP010000051.1:0-59483 GCA_039680115.1 Rectinema sp. | reverse complement strand
GTGATTGGGTTGGAGCACCTGCAGAGTTTTCTATGCAGCTTGCATCGATCGGTCTTGAGGCTAAAGATATCGACTATCTCGTCCTAAACCATCTTGAACCAGACCATACGGGCTGGCTTGCAGAGTTCAAGGCGCTCAATCCACACGTGGAAATCCTGGCCACAGCGAAAGGCATTGAGCTTGTAAAGAGTTTTTATAAGATCGAGGATGGCCTTCGAACTGTCAAAACAGGAGACACACTGGACCTGGGCAACGGCGTACAGCTTACATTCATTGAAGCGCCAAACGTACACTGGCCCGAGACCATGCTCACTTGGGACGAACGAGATAGAGTCCTTTTTACCTGCGACGCTTTTGGCAGTTTCGGATCGCTCGGCGACCGAATCTTCGACGATGAATTCAACAACGAGGAACACAAGTTCTTTGAATCCGAAGGCCTGCGCTATTATGCCAATATAGTGGCCAGCTTTGGGGTTTTTGTCACGCGCGCCATAGAAAAGGCGGCAAAACTCGATGTCGGCGTCATTGCTCCGAGTCATGGGATAGTGTGGCGGCAAGACCCTTATCATATGGTAAAACAGTACAGCAAGTATGCGGGCTATTTGGAAGGCCCCCGAGAAAAGGAAATAGCAGTTATTTGGGGATCGATGTACGGCAATACCGAGAAGGGTTTGACTGCAGCCTTACAGGGCATCGAGGACGTGGGTGTCCCATACACAATCCATAGAGTCCCAAACGAAGACGTATCCTGGGTTTTGGCGGACGCCTATAAAAGCGAAGGCATTCTTATTGCGATGCCAACGTATGAGTATCGTGTCTTCCCACCGATGGCCTATGCGTTGAGCATTCTGGAACGCAAACATGTTTTCAATAGGAAAGCCCTGCGCATAGGCAGCTACGGTTGGGTGGGAGGCGCAAAAAAGGAGTATGAAAATCTGATTGCGCCTCTGCACTGGCAGAGCATCGAACCTGTGGAATGGGCTGGCGCACCCTCTGAAGAAACCTTGAGCCTTCTCTACCAAAGGGGCCAAGAACTCGCAAGAGCCGTTGACCCTGATAAATCATAAAAGCATCCTGGAGGCAGTCCTAGCTGGCCTTCTTGCTTTTTTCGCCTTTTTGGAGTTTGCCAGAAAGCCAAATTATCATCCAAAAGAAACCCAAAGTGGCAAAAACGCCAACAAGACCACCTACCGTTACTGCGGCCGCCTGGGACAACGGGGAAGCATGAGAAAGGCTCTGTATCAGACTATCCATAAAAAACCTCGTTTATCGACATAGTACATAACTTTATCGGTTGTATCCCGCACACACTGGTTTCAATGTGCAATAAGCGGTACAAAAGCCAGGATAAGACCACCTGCTATAATCGAACCTAACTGGCCGGATACATTCGCGCTGATTGCCTGCATAAGAATTATGTTCCCACGCTCCTCCTCCTGGGCCATTTTTTGTACCACACGAGCGGACATTGGGAATGCAGAAATTCCACAGGCACCTATCATTGGGTTGATTTTCTTGTCTTTGGGCAGGAACAAGTTGGCAAACTTGGCGAGAAGCACTCCTCCCACTGTATCGAAAACGAAAGCTACAAGCCCCATACACAGAATGAGGATAGTTTGGTAATTCAAGAACTTATCTGCCTGCATGCTTCCACCGATCGTAATGCCAAGCAACAGGGTAACCAAGTAGGTGAGTTCGTTCTGAGCAGTCTGCGAAAGCCGCTCGAGTACACCAGACTCCCTGATAAGATTCCCGAACATAAGAGAGCCCACAAGGGGAACAGAAATTGGAGCCACAAGGCCAGAAGTCATAGTTACAATGATCGGGAACAGAACCTTTAACCATTTGGGCGCGCTGGACTCGTGGTAGGTCATATGAATACGACGTTCTTCCTTTGTCGTAAGCGCTCTGATGACGGGCGGCTGAATAAGCGGCACAAGCGACATATACGAGTACGCTGCCACTGAAATCGGCCCGAGGAAATTCTTGGCAAACTTGCTCGCCACATAGATCGCGGTGGGCCCGTCCGCTGCGCCGATAATGCCAATGCTCGCTGCGGTTCTTAGATCAAAGCCCAGCAATGTAGCAAACATCATCGTAACAAAAATACCAAGTTGAGCGGCAGCGCCAAAAAAGATCATTGTCGGGTTCTTGAAAAGTGGAGCAAAATCGATCATCGCCCCGATACCGACAAAAATAAGCAAGGGGAAAAGCTCGTTTATGATACCGCCGTCGTAGAGAATCTTAAGGAAACCTGCGACCCCCTCGTGCTCCCATACCACTGAAAGCGGCAGGTTCACGAGAATAGCGCCAAAGCCTATCGGCAGTAGAAGCATAGGTTCGTACCCTTTCTTGATCGCCAGCCAGATCAAGAGGCCACCGATACCCCACATAACGACCATCTGCCACGTAATCGAAGTAAAGCCTACGAAGATATCTTGCATCTCGAGCTGCTCCTTGTCCGAAAAGCTCAGTTTAGTTTTATTGCGATTTATCCTGATTCAGCCTGTTTTCTGTGTTCTCCCTGTGATTTTATAGTCCTTATGCAAAAGAAACAATGCAGAATCAGACAAATCGTGAGTAATGCGCAAAACCACCTTGGATCTGTTGGATCTGCAAGCAGAATCATCCAAGTAGGATCACCTTAGAGCTATAAGGGCGCTCATTTCACATTCTGTGAACATCATGAGTATCCTTAGATACGAGCTAGAAAAAGAAAGGCTCTTAGTAGTAAGATGCCATGCGATGAGTAATAAAGATGTGAAAGTCGCCGTGGGCCTGTCTGGCGGTGTGGATTCCTCGCTCGCTGCGGCGATGCTAGTCGCTCAAGGATACAACGTCCTTGGACTAACCATGAAGATATGGCAAGGTGCCTATAGGGTACAAGAAGGACTTAAGCACGCCTGCTTTGGCCCAGGCGAAGAAGAGGATATTGCAAGTTGCGAACGCATGGCGCAGATGCTGGGCATTTCTTACCATGTAATTGATCTTTCGGACGAATACGAGCACCACGTTGTAGAGTACTTCCGCGAGGAATACAAATCAGGAAGAACGCCAAATCCTTGTATTGTATGTAATAGGGAACTAAAGTTCGGATTCCTTGCAGACAAGGCGCGAAGTTCTGGTGTAGAGTTTGACTTTTTCGCAACCGGTCATTATGCAAGAATAGAAGAACGAAACGGCGTCTTATATGTGAAGCGTGCAAGCGATCTGGCGAAAGACCAATCTTATTTTCTTTATGGGCTGGATTCGCAGCGGCTTAGAACGATCATGTTCCCCCTGGGCAACATGACGAAAGAAGAAGTCCGCACGCTTGCCAAGTCTTACGGCCTGGAGACTGCACAGAAGCCAGAAAGTCAGGATTTTGTTGCCGGCGGCGATTATGCTCCGCTTTTTGAGTATGACGTGCCACAGCCAGGAGATATTGTCGATCGTGCCGGGAATGTACTTGGCCGTCACCATGGCCTGCCCTACTACACAATCGGTCAAAGACGAGGCCTGGGCATAAGTGTGGGAACAGATCCGCTTTATGTCGTGGCGCTCGATGCTCAAAAGAATCAGGTCGTGGTCGGGCCAAATGATGGCCTTTTCTCAGAGGGGCTTGTGAGCGAGAGCTTTAGATTTCAAGATCCAAACACCGAAGCTTCGTCGGTGCGTGGCTTTGCAAAGATACGACAAAACCATAAGCCAGTGGCGTGTTCGCTTGAGCCGACCGGGCAAGGAGGTGTCGTCGTACACTTCGAAGTCGCACAACGCGCAGTCGCGCCAGGGCAGTCAGTCGTTATCTACTCTGAAGACGGCCTTGTGCTCGGCGGCGGCATAATTGACGCTGCGGTGTAAAATGACAGCCACACTCTTGCCTTGTGGCAGAGAATCTGCGTATTATGAATACGTCTGCGATGAGGGGGTGCACCGGTTTCGACTTGTGCGGTCCGTATCGCGTGCTGCAGGTGGAGATGCCGAGCTCCTGATTTCGGCAAAACTTTATGTGCCAACGATAACGGCACTCTCGCTCTCGCTGCGTAAGTAGCGTAGACGACGGATCTTCCAGAGCGCGGCTCCGAGCTTTGGAAAGGTCTGTAACCAACCGGGGCTTTATCCAGTGTGCAGTCCGGGGTGCACTGGAGACACCTTACCGGAATACGGGTAGGAATGCGCGCCGTTCCGCGGTTCTTGCCCCGACAAACCAATAGGACGGACAAACCTGTAGACGTGCGCGGTGCGCGCTCAAGGACGCGGGTTCGATTCCCGCCACCTCCAGTTTTGTCTTAGCCTTTCTTGGCTTCTCTTTTAATTCAAGATGAAGTCAGATTAGGGCGAATTCAAAAGGCCGACACCGACAAGGCAGAGTGCAATACCGAAGATTGTCTTGACGTTGAGCTTGGCACCCATAACGAAAACGTCTGCAAGTACCAAGAGGATGTTGATGACTGCACCGGTGACCAGGTTCCCGGTGCTTAAGGTCCAACCATTCCGGTACATGAGAAGATACCCTATCTCCATCATAATGACGCCGACGGCTAACACTGGCTGGCGCCACGACAATTTGTGAATCTCAGCACCAAAATCGAGGTTTCGCCCCAGAACGAGAAGCAAGATCATGCAAATTGGCAAAACCATGACGTAAATCCCGATCATGGAAACAAGCGGATGGAGGTCAGAAGGCACTTTCTTAACTATGATCTGGTAGGATGTGGCTCCGATTATCGCCACTAGGGCAGACACGTAGTACATTATTCCATTTGCGTTGGTACCCATTTTTCTGTCAACCTCATCTTTACTTTGTTCTGAGAATTCTTTTTGCGCCCTTCTGTAGTCTGCGGCTTGTACGAGCTAAAGTAGTCGCAATAGATTCCGTGGTCAACGGGTCAGGAGGCATTCTGGAGTCGAGGTGCAAATTCTGTGACCGGGTTATATACGTTCGGGCACCAAATGAGATAGTGTTCCAACATGATTTCTTCTGTCTGCGTTTTCTGTGGTTCCTCGACTAAAGTAGATCGAATCTACAAGGATGAAGCTGCCACACTGGGCACCGAGATAGCCCGACGAGGCATAACGCTCGTGTACGGTGGTGGTGATGTCGGGACTATGGGGAGCCTTGCTTCTGCTGCGATGGATTCGGGCGGCGAAGTCATTGGTATAATTCCTGAATATCTCAACGAGAGAGTACGACATTTGCCTTTGACACAGCTGATGATTGTAAAAGGAATGCATGAGCGCAAGGCCGCAATGCAAGAGAAAGCCGACGCCTTTATTGCTCTGCCCGGCGGAATCGGTACAATGGATGAATTCTTCGAAATCTGGACTTTGCGATATATCGGTCTTCATCGCAAGCCGATAGGTTTACTCAACATAAATGGCTTTTATGACGTGCTGATTGAGTTTCTGCATGTCATGAATGCTCAGAGTTTCTTGCAAACGCAGGTGCTTTCTGAGCTGTGCATAGAGACTTCTTCAGCCGCCATGCTGGATGCCCTTGCAGAGACTCAGAACTAGAGGCCCATTACGGGCAATAAGCGCCACCTACTCTATTTCTTCAGGTTGACATATCGGGAAGTCTGGTTCTTGGCAATGATGCCCAGTTTGACCTTCTTGAGATTACCGGAAATAGAAACCTTGTAAATATGAGGATTGAGTTGACGCAAGTATGTGGCGTCAAAAAGATCGATCCTTTGTTTGAAGTACTGCTGGTTTTCTTTGAGGGACAGCGTCGCCCCTACACGCCTGCCGTTTTCAAACACCTTATGGATCAAGGGCTCAACCTTCGTGGGCACAATTTGCAGCTGCCGATAGTCGCCCGAAGGGTGATACGCAGTGAGAGGCTCGCCAACTTTGGGCTCCTCATCTTCGAAGGTCATAAGGTCCAGACGTGGAACTTCGTCACCATTGTAGATACGGTAGAGGTTCTTGATCCCTGGGTTTGTGGTCTTCTCCGGATTGTCTGAGATTTTCATAACCGGGCGGAATTCTTCGCCTTCTTGAATCGCAGAGAGCTTATACACACCGGTAAAGGCCGCATCGTTTCCACCTGTCACAAGGTTGGTACCGACTCCCCATGTATCGACGGGCGCCTTGGTAGCGACGAGGTGCTCTATGATACTTTCGTCCAAATCGTTGGAAACGGTGATTGTAGCGGTCTTGCAGCCGGCTTCGTTTAGCTTTCTCCTTACTTCCCGTGTAAGATAGTCGATGTCTCCCGAATCGAGGCGCACTCCAAAGTGATGTCCATTCGTCTCCAGTTCTTTGCCGACAATGATTGCATTCTCAATTCCGGACTCCAGAGTATTATAGGTGTCAATAAGGAAAACCGTCCCGTCAGGATAGGTCGATGCATATGCCCGGAAAGCCTCGAGCTCGCTCGGATACGACATTACCCAAGAGTGCGCCATAGTTCCAAGCACGGGGATGCCAAAACGTTTGCCGGCACTCGTGTTGGAAGTGCCAAAGGCCCCGCCTATAAAAGCCGCCCTGCTCGCCGAGAGGGCGCCGTCGACTCCCTGAGCCCGTCTGAGGCCAAACTCCATGATCTGTCCCTTACCAGAAGCCAACCAAACCCTTGCAGCCTTTGTGGCTATGAGGTTTTGAAAGTTGATAGTATTCAGAATAACCCCTTCTATAATTTGGGCCTGTAGCATATCGGCTTCCACTCGAATCAAAGGCTCTTGTGGAAAAACTATCTCGCCTTCCCTCGCCGCATAGAGCGTGCCCGTAAACTTAAAATTTGCAAGAAAATCAAGGAACCCTTTGTCAAAATTGCCAAGGCTTTCCAGGTAAGCAAGGTCATCCTGCACAAATCTAAAGTTTTCAAGTGCATCCAAGAGGGTATTCAAGCCCGCAAAGACTGAAAACCCTCCTGCAAAGGGGTGTCGTCTAAAAAAGTAGTCGTAGACTACTGTTCTACCCATGTAATTGCGCTTCCAAAAACCTTGTGCCATGGTTAATTCGTAATAGTCGGTAAACAAAGCACTGTGTAAAGGTTCACTCATAGAGGTAACTCGCTTTCCAGCACTATGGCACAGCCATAATGCCGCATTTCATCGAACGCCCGGGCAACGTCGCCGGGCACTGCTTCTACGCCACGTACACCGTCTTGAACAACATAGACACCGAACCCCAACTTAGCAGCGTGAATTGCGGTGGCGCGCACGCAATAGTCGGTTGCTAGACCTGCCACGATAACGGTATCCACACCAAGCTCCCGCAAGAACCCGCACAGTCCGGTCGGCGTAACCTGATCGTTTTCGTAGAATGCAGAATAGCTGTCGAGTCGTGGACTTCTGCCCTTTCGCACGATGAGTTTGGCTTTCTCTGTGTGTAAGAGCGGATGAAAATCTGCTCCATGCGTTCCCTCCACACAGTGATCGGGCCAAAGGACAGAAGGCGGATTAGTACTCGAATCCAAAGAATAAGCTTCCTTGCCAAAGGTCGAAGCAAAAGATATATGCCCTTTTGGGTGCCAGTCCTGCGTCAAAACCGCGAGAGGAAACCGCTCGAGGAGCCTGTTGGCGACAGGTACGACCGCGTCTCCGTCAGGTACGGCAAGCGCTCCGCTAGGACAAAAATCGTTCTGAATATCGACCAGGATCAATGCGGGTTTCATTATCGCCTCTAGACTCGATACTAAAGTACTGAATAATACTATAGTCGCAAAGCGAAAATTAGAAAAGTCTAGTCCTTGGAAGAACCGCTTTTCGCGCTAATAGCGAGTGAAAGAGTAGGCATGACTGGCTTCCCAGGTCGAGTCTGCCATCCTCCGGATGGAGACCTGATCACTAAGGTGCCAGTGATGCTCTGAGAAATTGCGAACTGTTGCGAAAGAACGAGTTGAAAAGCCCAATAACCTGCCGTTTCTTCGCTTTTGTGATAATTTGCTGCAAAGGAAACCTTCCCCGTATTCTTTGAACTACTTGAAGCCTTCTTGATAGATCCGGCTGGGATTTGAGTCGAATTTCCGAGATTCCAGTCAAAAGCAAAAAGGCATCCAATGCTTTTTAGGAAGAGGTGAGAGCCCCCGTCGGGGTTTTGAATCTCTTCTGTGTCTGAATCTGCGTCCCCTTCCGTTTCTGCTGAACCGGGATCTTCAATTTGTTCAATCTCCTCTGCTGTAGATTCTTCCAATAGAAAGCGACTAAAACTACATTTAGGGCCAAGGCGCAGCCTTCCGAAACCAAAACCCACCGACGTATTTGTGCGCTCGATCTGCACATTTGCCAAAAGGTCGAGCTTTGTCAGCACGGTCGAATTTGAGTAACTCGATTGGGAAGGACTAACGGAACAGGTGGCTCCCACGTGTAAGCCTGCACTGACTTTTAGCCAGTTCTGCAAGTTTAGAAGGTCGTCCGCGGAAAAAGCGAGGAGAGCTTTTAGTGAGGTAGGCTGCAAATACTGAAACGCAAGTCCGAGAGGCGAATACAATGAATTGGCCGCGCGCGGTCCAAAAGGCCAACCTTCTGCTGAATCCAATTCCAGACTTGTTTCCAATTCTTTGTTATGCCACCTTGCGTCGAAATTGGCTTTCAAAACAGCGTCCCGTGTCGGATAACTACCATCGACGAGCCTGTATTCCTTGTTTGCTGCAAAAAGAGTGAAGTTTGATCCCATTTCGATCGTCTCGAAAAGCTCAATTGTTTTGGAATCGACTTGTGCTCGCACCGCAGCACCAAGGGGATCAAAATAGCCTTGGGTCAAGGAAGCCCAGACACCGACTTTCGCGACGTTCTCAACGGGAAATGCCAAGGCCGCAGAGAGACTACCAAAAGAACTTTCCATTGTTGTAGGCATCGTTGGAGTCCATCCACCACTGTTTTGCTTAAAAGGCAAGTGAGACATACAAAACGAAAGCGCCAAAGCGGTGTCTCCTAGCATATATGCCGTATATTCCACTCCAACGAGCTCCATTTTGGCCTGAAATACCTGCGCGACATCGTCGACGAGATCACTTATGGGCACATCAAGCATTTTGGCTGCGCCGATAAGGCTAAGATTTCCGTAAGCGGCGTCTAAGACTATTTCAGATGGATAGGATGAACCCAAAAGTGTACTTGTTCGAGTGGCCCACAAGGGCTTTGTTTCGGGGACTTTCAGTAATAGATTCGTATAGGGCCGAGGCCGAATGGAAAAACTGTTGCCCAAGTAACCAACTCCGAAACTAAGGCCAAGTTTTCCATTTGCACTCTTAGCGCTGGCTTTCCAATCCCAGTCTTCTTTTTTCGATATAGCAACGCTCGCGTTGCCGTACCCATTCGCTTCATAATCGTACTCGACTGACCCTTGAAATCCACTGCTGCCATACGCAATCATCGTGTCGGTTTTCTGTAGAACAGCTTTCCCTTTTGTGTCTGGCCGGGCAAGTCCCGACACGAATAAAAGGCCCCAGAAGAGGACCGCTACTTGCCTTTTCACACATACGTAACGCTTCGCCCTAGCGGGCCTGATTCAATCTTGACGATACTTCTATTACATAGTATTTTTCATATGTAACCTTTAGCTAAAAATCAAACAATTCCAATTGGAGGAACATGTATGGCTATAGCAATTTATACGACGAATAATTGCCCGTATTGTCGAATGGCAAAGGACTATTTTAGAACTAAGGGCGTGGCTTTCACCGAATACAATGTAGAAACTGATCCCCGGCGTGCCAATGAAATGGTAAGAAAGTCCGGACAAACCGGCGTCCCTGTCATCGACATAAATGGCAAAATCATCGTAGGATTCAACAGGTCAGAAATCGACAAAGCACTCAGTTAGAGCTTGTCCAGGCCAGGATCATTGAAACCTCTAGGGCATCAAGGCTTTCGGCTCACTCCCTTTTCATGAGACTGGCTTTCTAAGTGTCTTTCGTGACCTGACATCTCGAGGAGTACCAATGAACCAGGATCGCGTCAAAGAGATATTGCTCAATGTCGAAGAATGCCCGAAGCCTTTTACTCTTGTTTTCTCCGGAAAAACCAATAAGAAAGTTAATGGCCTGTATAAGCCTGCAACTGCCGAGATTGTCATTCACAACAAGAACTTCGAGTCTGACAATCAGCTTGTTTACACTGCTTTACACGAGTATGCGCATCATCTCGTGTCCTGCAAGAACGGCGGAATACTTCAGGGCAGACCTCACACGCAGGAATTCTGGGCCACCTTCCATCGTCTTGTGGACGAAGCCGAAGAGAAAGGGCTCTACCAAAATGTTTTTGACACCGATCCTGAGTTCGTTGAATTGACGAAGACCATAAAAGAGCGCTGCATTCGACAGAATGGGGAGATAATGTTGGAATTTGGGCGGTTGCTTTCTAAGGCCGCGGAACTATGCAGAGCGAAGCAAGCGCGCTTTGAGGACTATATCGAGCGCGTGTTGGGCGTTCCAAAGGCCACGGCCACATCAGCAATCGTTTCACAAGGGGCCGGGCTCGACCCAAGTCTAGGTTGGGACGGCTTGCGTTTTGTTGCGGGAATTAAAGACGCATCCGAGCGCACCAAGGCGATTGAAGCGCTGCAGTCAGGAGCAAGCCCCTCCTCTGTTAAGGGGATGCTGAGGACTCAGGAGATTTCCGAAGACCCTGCCGACAGACTTCTGAAGGAGAAGTCTCGAATTGAGGCATCCATACGTAATCTGACCGCACGGTTGGAAGAAATCGAAGAAAAACTGGCTGAGCTCTGAGCCGAGAGTCAGCCTAATCTCAGGCCTACCTCAGCCTAACCCGAAAAAGAATGGCACCAAAAATGGCACGGCGAGTGAAAGCAACGCGCCCGATACAAAGCTCACTGGCACAATCCAGGGGCCAGACGACTGCTCGATAAGCGGCAGCGTTACATCCATTGTCGTGGCTCCGCCAACACTCACTGCCAACGTTGGTATTCGCGTTCTCCCGAGAAAAGGAATGAGAAGGAGTGCAAGGCTCTCGCGGATCAAATTGGCCAAGAACGCTACCGAACCCAAATACGGGTCGCCAAGGTTAGCGATAAGAACACCGGAGAGGCTGTACCAGCCAAAACCTCCGGAGAGAGCAAGAGCTTTGCCTGCAGAAATTTGAAACAGCGGCACGAGAGCAAGGCTCGCAAGGAGCGTGCCAGCGGCGGTTGCGACAGGAACGACAATAACCATAGGACTGGAAAAAGCGCCCCGCAGACTGGCACCAGACTGATAGAATTGCATGCCGATGAAGAAAAGAAGCACGTCGAGTATCCAACCTGTAACTGCGCCCAGATCGAAAGAGACAGGTGGTACGAGAGCTCCAAATCCCGCTCCAAAAAGCACAAAACAGAACAGCGTCAAGGGAGTTTTTGCGTAAGCAAGGGCTTTGGAGACTCTGCTTCTGGTACGTTGACAGAAGGATAGCCCAAGGTTTGAGGATTCCGGCTTCGACTCACCGGATTTCGCTGCCGTACTGTGAGCTTGTCTTCGCATCCCGGGTACCACAAAACTTGCAAGAATCGTCGCAAGGCAGCTGCCGAGTATCGAAAGCACCGCGGTAGACAACGCCAACTCTCCCATCGTGGCAAATTGACTGTAAAGATCCCTGTTATTGCCGATTCGAAACCCCATACCAAAAAGCAACACCCAAAGCACGATTCTTATGATTTGTTCCAGCTTCGCGGGCTTCGGGGCCAGTCTCAATCGGGCACACACGGCCCCCGCACCTAAGAACAAAAACAAAATCAGTAGTTCGAAGAAACCTTGCATTAGGTCAGTCTATAACAAATTCAAATTTATGCAAAGTTCATGCCTTCTTGCGCTATCTGGCACTATACAGAACCTCGCCTATGGTTGATTACGTTTGACTATGTTTGATTACCAACCCTGTTCCGCTAACAACTGCCTTCCGGGCAATTGACACAAAGCCCTTTCTTCCTAAAAATTGTGCCTGAGAACTATGACGAGGCGTTCGAAGGGGGAAAGGTGCGACACTTTGTAGCGGACATCGTACTGAACAAGGCTGTTTCTCCGTCCTGGATGCTGCTTGGTTTTCTTTGGCCTCGCGATCTTGAGCTTCCGCTTCCGGGTCAATTCTTCACATTCCGCCTTCCCGACCAGACTATTGCTCAAGGTGGACTCCTTCGCCGTCCGCTCGCGTTCGCGGGTTTCGACGGTCAAACTGCATTTTCGCTCTATGAGATTCGAGGCCCACAAACAAAGGCACTCAGCACCTGTACCGACAAACTAGACGTACTAGGTCCCCTTGGCAATGCCTTCCCTCTGCCCTCACAGGGTGAAAACGCTTACCTTGTTGGAGGAGGAATCGGATGTGGCCCGATATTGTATCTTTTTTCATACTTGTTTAAGTTGTTCGATCAAGGAAACAAGACTGAACTCAAAAATCCCGATGGCAGGAATCCTGTTTGTGTTTTAGGGTTTCGTACTTTCAAGGATATCCCGAACTTTCAAGTGCTTGAAAAGATTTTGGCAGAACCTGGGCAACTCTTTCTGGCCACTGATGATGGCAGCTTTGGAACAAAAGGGAATGCGGTGACCGTGCTCTCCGACCTTATGAAAAACGAGGCGGAGAATTCCCCCTCTTCCCATCTGTATGCATGCGGCCCGGTCCCGATGCTAAAAGCTGCCCAAGCGCTTAGCGTCAAAACTGGAAACCCCTTGCACATCTCTGCGGAACAGTGGATGGCCTGCGGCGTAGGGGCCTGCCAAGGATGTGTGCTGCCGCTCAAGCAAGGCGGTTATGTGCGCGTCTGTGCCGATGGTCCAATCTTTGCAGCAGGAACAATTGACTGGGAGAAAGTCTAATGCAAGCCGAGCTTTCAGTACAAATTGCTGGCCTTACGATGCAGAATCCGGTGGGAGTGGCTTCCGGCACATTCGGATTTGGCCAGGAATACGCTCAACTTTTGGACCTGGACGCGCTTGGTGCGCTCTATACCAAGGCAATCACCTTTGAGAAGCGTGAGGGCAACCCCGCACCTCGTCTATTTGAAACGCCGAGCGGGCTCTTGAACTCGATCGGTCTTGCCAACCCCGGGGTTGTAGCCTTCGTGGAAGAAAAGCTTCCATTTCTGAAAACACTGCATTGTTCTGTTGTGGCAAACATCGCGGGCTCCACCGAGGACGAGTATTGTCGGGTGATCCAAGCGATAGAAGAAGCAGCGGGGCCCTTTGGAAACGGCGTTGACGCCTACGAAATCAACGTATCGTGTCCAAATGTGAGCCACGGCGGCATGAGTTTCGGAACGGAGCCATCACAAGTAGAAAAGCTGACCCGCAAGATATCTACGCTCACAAAAAGGCCCGTTTTTGTAAAGTTGAGCCCCAACGTGACAGACATTGCCAGTATTGCCATCGCTGCAGAACAAGGCGGAGCCGATGCGCTTACGTGCATTAACACTGTGGTCGGCATGGCGATAGACATAGAGAACTTAAAGCCCCGCTTTGCGCGCGAGACCGCAGGGCTTTCGGGTCCTGCGATTCGGCCGGTGGGCGTGGCCTGCGTATGGAAGGCCTCACGGGCAGTGAAAATCCCTGTTATTGGCTGTGGCGGGATCAGCAGCGCCGAGGATGCAATCGAGTACCTCCTTGCCGGAGCAGCGGCTATTCAGGTAGGTACGGCGATCTTTGTCGATCCGGAAGTACCCTTCAAAATTAAGACTGGCATCGCCCAGTGGATGGAACGAAAGGGCATCGGCTCCGTACACGAGATTGCTCGAATCTTGAAATGAGACCGATATCAATGATCATCAATAATCAAAGAACTGTCGCCGTGAATTAACTCAAATCTAACACTCCTCAAACAGAAAGCTCACGTCAATTGCAAATATTGATATTATGGATTTTTTCTACCCGCCAGATCATATTGCACTGTCTGCCAAAGACTTGGAAGTGACCTATGCGGACGGCGTCAAAGCTGTAAAAGGCTTAACCATATCCTTTCCCAGAAAAGCAACCACTGCCATCATCGGCCCCTCAGGCTGTGGCAAAAGCACCGCATTGCGTGCCTTTAACCGCATGAATGAGCTCATACCTGGAACCGTCACCAGGGGAGAGGTACGCTTCCATTCCAAGAACATCTATGATCCAGCCGTGGACCCTGTGACTGTCAGAACCAAAATAGGTATGGTATTCCAAAAACCAAATCCTTTCCCTAAAAGCATCTACGATAATATTGCGTGGGCAGCCCGTATTCATGGCCTTAAGGACAGCTGCGACGAACTCGTCGAATCCTCGCTTAGAAAAGCCGCGCTTTGGAACGAAGTGAAGGACAAACTCAAGAAAAGCGCGCTTTCGCTCTCCGGAGGACAGCAGCAGCGCCTTTGTATCGCTCGGACCTTGGCGCTCACTCCGGAAGTTATTCTGATGGATGAGCCAACGAGCGCCCTGGATCCGCTCTCAACAGCAAGCATCGAAGAGCTTACGACCGAGCTTAAGAAGGACTATACTATAATCATAGTTACGCACAATCTGCAGCAGGCAGGGCGAATCTCGGATATGACGGCATTCATGCTTCTGGGAGATTTGATTGAGTATGCGCCCACGAAAAAACTCTTTGTAAACCCAGAGGACGAAAGGACCGAGCGCTACATCACCGGCCGTTTTGGCTGAAAAGTCTGGACGAAAAAGAATATAAGGAGCACCCAATGCAAAACCCGGCTTTTGACGCCGACGTGGCTGCTATCGATGAACTCATGGTGCTTATGGCTGCCAAAGTTGAGGAGTCCGTACTCAAGGCAAGTCATGCGCTCAAGACGCAGGATGTTGCCCTCTACAAGACCGTTAAGAACGAGGATGACGAGATTGACAAGCTGCAACTGCAGATAGAAGACCATGTTATTGAATTGATCGCAACCCGGCAGCCAGTAGCCTCGGATCTGCGTAAACTATTGTCGGTTTTCAAATTGGCTGCCGATTTCGAGCGAGCCGGCGATTATGCGGTTCATCTTGCCAAAGCGACTAAGCTTTTTGTTCACGAGCCACAGTGGCACCAGCTTGAACGCATCACCGCAATGGCTGACATGGGAGCACAGATGATTCACGGCACCGCTCAGGCATACAGGCAGCGCAGTTCGGCGCTTGCAAGGCAAACCGCCTTGCTTGATGACGAGATCGATCATGCGCATAAGGCACTTTTGCAGGACACACTTGCGTTCTTGATGCAGTATCCAGAACAGGCCGAACGCGCGACGCGCATCATTACGCTTTCCGGGCACTTGGAACGTTTGGGAGATCACATGACCAATGCGTGCGAGGCCATAGTTTTCATGGTGGAAGGCATTCACGCTGATCTGAACGAATAGGACAAATGGTCCGATAGGTATTAGGCATGCGGAGAGAAACCGACTGTGGCAAACGAAAACCAGAATGAAATCCTGATCGTCGAAGACGATGAAGACATAGCCGAGCTTATGGCTTTGGCGTTCCAAAAAGAAGGATGGGCGAGCTTTAAGGCTGCTAAGGCGGAAGACGCACTCACCGCCTTGGGACAGCACAAGTTTGCGTTCTGTGTTCTGGACCTGATGTTACCAGGTATGGATGGGCTTTCTTTCCTGCGCGTGGTTCGTTCCATGTCGCTCTATCGCAACCTTCCCATAATAATCGCTTCAGCTAAGGACGACGAATCTGACATCGTAGCAGGGTTAAGTTTAGGAGCGGATGACTATATCGTCAAACCTTTTAGCCCTCGTGTTCTTGTGGCAAGAATAAAGGCAGTGCTGAGGCGCAACGCTCGAGATGCAAATCATGATACGGCTCAGGACACACTTTCGTTTAAGGATCTCGTGGTGGACCGCAAACGCCACGAGGCAAAGCTCGCCGACCGGATTTTAGACCTCTCGGCCACCGAATTTGCGATCCTTGAGACATTTTTGCAGGAACCGGGGCGGGTTTTTACACGTGAACAACTCATCGACCGAACGAAAGGACACGACTACCCTGTTACGGACAGGGCCATCGACGTCCATATTGTATCTATCAGGCGAAAACTGGGACAGGCTTCCGATATGCTGGAGACGATTCGCGGCATAGGATATCGTCTCAGGGATGAAACGTGAAATCTGGCAAGCGTAGCATTTTTAGAAAAAACCTCATCTGGGTCGCTCTGGCTATTCTCGTTGCAACAATTGTTTTTGTTGCAGTGGCTGTCAATATTTCAGATAGGCTCCTTGTTGAGTCAGATTCCCAAGTCCTTTTAAAAACAGCAAATCTGGCTGCGGTCACATTGAAGAATCAAAGGGATGCTTCAGAATCCAGCCTTTCCGGCTTTGTGCGGGAAGTAACGAACGCCACCACGTATCGCGTTACGATCATAGATTTAGGCGGAAAGGTCTTGGCGGAATCTGAAACCAATGCCGAGTCGATGTCAAACCATCTAGATCGGCCTGAAGTCAAAGCCGCGATTCACGCAAAGTCAGGCGTTGCCGTGCGAAAATCGGCCACCACTGGCAAGAGAACGCTCTACGTTGCCATCCTTGTGCCGGGACTTGAATCCGAAAACGACACATCAGGTCAACTTGTTCTCAGGCTGGCAATGGCTTTGCCACTTGGCGCAGGCTCTCTTGAGAGATCTCAAGAGCTGGTTGTCTACCTCATAGTTTTCATTGCCTTGCTCTCTGTCCTCGTCAGTTTTATTTTGAATAAACAGCTGGCCTCCCCGCTCGCGGAATTAAGAAATAAGGCCGAACATTACGCCAAGAGTTCCGGAAAAGACAGACTTCCGGCTCTGGAATTGCCGGAGGAACTCGAGCCCCTCGACGCAACGCTTGATGCCATGGTGGAACAGATTCACAAACGGGCCGATGAAAATGAGAACTTAAGCCGTCTATATTCTTCGATACTCGAAGCAGCCGGCGAAGGCATTATCGCAGTCGATTTCTCGCTCAGAATAATAGAAACAAATCCTGCTTTCTGCAGGTTTTTCGCCGTTAGGCGCGAGGAAATCCTCGGGCAAAATCTTATCGAACTCACCGACGCCGGGGCATTGCCAGAGATTTTTTCTCAGTGCCTTTCAGAAAAGACCGAAGTTTTTAGCCAAATGAGCATTTTCCGGAATGGAGAACGTAGACTAAAAGTACACGCTTCACCTTTATTTCAGGTTTCGCAGGCTGACGAGAAGCCGGGAGCCGTGGCGGTCCTGAGCGATATCACCGAACTTTCGCGGCTCGAAAAGATTAGAACCGATTTTGTCGCCAATGTCTCACACGAACTCCGAACGCCAATACAAGTTATCCAAGGCTACACTGAACTAATGCAAGATGACGATTTAAAACCTGATATTACAAAGAAATATCTTGCAGTTGTCGAACACAATTCCAAGAGAATGGAACAGATAGTAAACGACCTACTCATGTTGTCGCGAATCGAAAACAACCCTTCGTTGTGGTTAACTGTGGAGCGTTGTTCTGCAGCAAGAATAGTGGAATCTGCGATAAATTCAGTCCAGCCAAGGGCAGAAAAGAAAAACATCACCGTGGACATAAAGGCACAGACCGACATTACCTTTGTGGCGAACTCCGGGCTTGTGGAACAAGCTCTCGTAAACCTGCTGGACAATGCCTTTCAATATTCGCCAATAAACTCACAAATCGAGATTCGCTACGTACAACAAGGCGATTTTGTTAGTTTCAGCGTACAGGATCACGGTCCAGGTATACCGGCTGCGGATCAGGACCATATCTTTGAACGCTTTTACCGCGTCGACAAGTCCAGAAACCGTACAACGGGTGGCACGGGCTTGGGGTTAGCCATCGTAAAACATATAGCGACAGCGCACGAAGGTTCGGTATACGTAGAAAGCTACGTTCAAGAGGGCTCCGTGTTTACGATTCGTCTCCCGGTTGCAGGGCCACACAATGCACTCGAGCAAAAAACATCGAAGACTGACAGAAGTAAGGACGAGGACGCAGTTAACCCGGATCTCTGACCTAAAGCTTGGAAACCTGGATAGTCACTTCACCTTCCTTCGAAACTTGCACGATAAGGTAGGCGCCTTGTGTCAAGAACTTAGAAATTCCCGTGCTTAGTGACGCATATTGCTTTGTGTCGATCTTATTTGTCTTTGCAAAAGGACTTTCCGGCCACCATTTCAAACCTTGCGGCAATTCGATGTCCTGTATGCTGGTTTGGAAAAGCGTTTCCCTGAATTCTGCAGATGCCAGTTT
Source organism: Rectinema sp. (assembly GCA_039680115.1). Taxonomy (GTDB): domain Bacteria; phylum Spirochaetota; class Spirochaetia; order Treponematales; family Rectinemataceae; genus JAFIHQ01. The sequence goes on along the minus strand of JBDKTP010000051.1, from coordinate 41,393 downwards.
TTCAGCAACTTCGCTGGGATCAAGCTGCCAGGGATCACAGCCGCGCTTCTCCCAAGTTGTAGACAATTCGTCCAGGGCAAAAGCCCAAGGATCAAAACCAGACTTTTTCAATGCTTCTGCAACCAGGGCGACATAGCCTGAATTCGCTGAGAGAAGGATTAAGTCTTCTGCTTTGCTCGGAGTCATCACATTCTCCGCTGCAATGTCGTAAGGGTATAATGCACCAAGGGGACGAAAACACTGAGACCCTAACATGGGATATGCAAGCACACTCTGCTTGACACCCCGTGGGACGCAAATCCTGAATTGATCCTCTGGCTTAAGAAAGGCGCTACATTTCTCTCCTTTTTCGTCGCACCAAATGAGCATATATCCGTCCAAAGGAAGGTCTGACCAAGACTCCGGCAAAATGGGGAACGATACTTGCAAAGAATGCAAGCCGAATGCCTGCGGTAATTTGCACGAAACGCTGCTCAAAAGCAAGAAAAGCACCAAACCGAATAGGCCGCCAATCCTTTCGAATTCGACAACTGCTTCATTCATAGAAGGATCTCCTCAGCCTATGAAACGGTTAACAATGAGCCATTCGATTCAAAATCTGTAACGATTGTTCTTTAAGAAATCGTGAGAAGATCGACAGACTTTGGAAGTATGCCGTTTCTATTCTGTCTTACTCGTGCAGTAAACTACTAGAAACTCTCATTCTGAAACGCTCAGTTTCTGCGCTCAATGTGAAGCGAAAAGCCCTTTCCTCCAATCGGCCAACATGGCCCTTACAGGCTCCGAAGCCCAATCGGGATAGGTCCAAGGCAGAACACGGAAACTCCCCTTTTCGTAGATAAGTGTCAGCTCGGCGAAGATGCCGTCGTGCAAGGCGATACGGTGGGCGCGGTCTTTGGTAGTAGCAAGAACAAAACGGCCGGGAGCAAGAAGGCCTGGGTCAAGGTTGAATCGCCGATTTCCACTTTGAGCGAAATCGGCTTCGATGGCATTGGTACGCAGTTTTATGTCAGCGAGCGTCGCCGGATCGACCAGGTTTTCAAAAAGAAGATAGAAGCGAACAATCCCCTGCCCCATTTCTCTATTATAGTAATCGGTCCAGAAAAAATCCTGAGGCGCGGTTTCTTCTTTGATCGGCCCGAACTCGGAGACCAAACGCAGTCTTACCGGTGCAAAATCCGCATCGGAACTAGCGAGCACCCCCATAACCAGAAATTCTTTGTCAAATGCTTTGTTTGTTCCCACAGTGATTGCCTTCTACCAGATTTTATCGCATACTTTAGGTCGATGAACACACGAATTATAGCCTTCTTTGCGATTCTCGTAGCTCTCTTTGGCATCGACTCCACTGTTTTTTCTCAGGTCGATGCGCCGGATGAACTTGTCACGGTCTTCAATACGACGCCACTCGAATTTGACCTCCACCAGTCAATCTATTCCAACGAAGCCCAGATCTTCACCGCCCTTTATGAAGGACTTTGTACCTACGACCCGGCATCGCTCGACCCTGTGCCTGCCGTTGCTTCGTCGTGGTCCAAGAGTTCCGATGGTAAGACCTACACATTTGTTCTGCGTCAGAGCGCGCGCTGGTCTGACGGAACGCGTGTTGTTTCACAAGATTTCAAGAATTCCTGGCTTAGACTCTTGAGTCTTAACGGCGACTACGCGACCTTTTGCGATATCATCGCAGGAGCACGCGACTTCAGGCTGGGCATTACGAAGGATCCAGGGACCGTCGGCATTGAAACCCCCGACGACCACACGCTTGTCGTGAAGCTTGTTAGGCCTGCTGCTTACTTTACACGCCTTTTGTGCCATCATTCCTTTGCCCCTATTCATCCTTCCATGTTGAAGGCGGAAGACTGGCAGGCACGCATACCATTCCCTGTGGATGGTCCATATCGATTCGTGAGCTATGATGCATCCGGCTTAAGACTCGAGAAAAATCCCTACTATTGGGATGCAAACTCTGTCTCGATTCCTAAACTCACCATGCTTTTTTCTGACGACGATGTCCTTGCATCGAAGATGTTTAACAACGACCAAGTGCAGTGGCTCGCGGGGCCGGGAGATTTTGACTCCATTCTCCTGCAGTCTGCGATTCAGGTTAACCCGATTTTTGCGACACATTATTGGTACTTCAACTGCCAGACGGCGCCTTGGAATGACGCCCGCGTACGCGAGGCGCTTGCCTACCTTGTGCCATGGGATTCTGTTCGGAGTAGCGACTATTATGCGGTTATAGCGCAGACCCTCGTTCTGCCGCTTCCAGGCTACAGCGAAGCGCGCGGCATAACGGAATCCGATAAGAACAAGGCTTTGCAACTTTTAAAAGATGCAGGGTACCCAGAGGGCCGAGGCCTTCCAACAGTGCGTCTTTGCTATGCTCAAGGCTCAAAGGACTCCGAACGCGTGGCCATGGAATTCCAAAAGGCATGGCAGAATGCCCTGCCTACTTTGTCGGTCGATCTCGCCCCTGTCGATTCCTCTCGATATTATGAGCTTGTAGACAAAGGCAAGGTTGATTATACGCTCGCCAATTCGACTTGGATAGGCGATTTTGCGGATCCTGAAGCCTTCCTGCAAATGTGGGCGTCGGAATCCCCATTGAATAACGCAGGATACAAGAGCCAAAGTTTTACCGAGACGCTCGAGAAGTCCTATGCAAAAGATGGTAAAGAGCGAATGTCCCTTCTTGCCAAGGCAGAGACTATATTGTTGCAAGAGGCAGCGGTGCTGCCTATCTATCACAGCCTTGCCGCTTCTGTTATTGATACCGATCTCGTCAATGGCTGGTATCAAAATGCACTCGATATACATCCCTATAAGTACCTGAAGTTTGGAACCCCTCAGGTGCAACCCAATATCGCAAAGGCAGAGCAGCATCACGAGGCAGGTCTGTAACACCGAATAGGGTATGGCGATCTAGAGCAATCTCTAGCAGTTTGTAACACCACGTATTGGAACAACACTTGCAGGAAGGGATACCGACATGAACGAAGATGGCACCAATGAGACTGACCAACTGCTGCGCAACCTTGGTTTTCCACTCTTGCGCGTACACCATTCCTACTCCCACCATGATTTTGTAACGCCCAAAAGGCGTATCCTTGTTATAGGCCCCATGGGCTCAGGAAAAACCGAGTTTACCGCGAGAGTGTGGCGTGACAGCAAAGTCGCCCTAAAGAAAAAAGGTCAGGTTGCGGCTCTCACTTCAAGCAAAGGCATAGATCGAAGACAGGTCTTTGTCGTGCGCGAAGCCTTGGACAAGGCGCGCTTCCCAGACTATCCTGAGGATGCCCTTGCCTATCGGGGCGGCTACGAACGCTGTGGTAGCTTTATAGGCTCCGCGCACGACTCGTTTGAGCTTGAGGTGTTATTGGCGGAAAATCCTACGGTTGGCACATGGATAATCGACGAGACAGCTTTCTTCGACGAGCGTATTGCATACCTCATGGCAGACGAATCGATGCGCCGCGGGCTTTGCTTTATCTGCCCTACCCTGGTTCTCAATTTCAGAAAAGAGATCTTTAACCAGACGGCACGATTGCTCTTAGAGAACGCCACAGACGTCTTCCCGCTTACCGCATACTGTGAGCACGAGGACTGTCTGCAGGACTCCCTCTATACCTATCGATACTACGTAGTAGATGGTAAAGAATGCCCGGCGCTGTACTTTGACCCGCTCATCATCATAGGTGGAGATAGAGTAAAATCCGATGGCAAGGAGCCTAATTACTGTACCCGTTGCGACATACATCATTACCTTCCGGGCAAGGAGTACACCTTTTTTACACTCAAGCCTCTTGGAGAGCAGGCAGCAAGAGGCAACATTGCGCCTCTCATGGCGGAGCTAAACGCGCTTAATGGCAATGTGGAGCAGTCCAGGCTGTATCAATCGCTAATTAGTCATTATATCGACTGTGAAGAGCCCTGTCCTATTCAGATGAACTCGCTCCTCGTACCTTGCATTGCAGAACGAGCGCTCGTGTATCTCTATGCGGAGCAGAATCTTCTTTCCACAGAGCAGGTGCGTTATATTGTCAAAGACCTGGCGCTGGACAGAGAATATCTTTCGTTGCGTCTTTCAGATAACAGGCGTCCACTCGATCTATCGGACTAGTCAATACCACTGGGCATCAGTGAACAACACAGGACTTTAGTGAACGCCGCTAAGCAGGGTTTGAATATCGGTTAAAAAGGAAAAAGCGCGCTTCTCGTCGGGGAAGACAGCGCGGAAGTTGCCGGCGCGGCCGCCCCCTGAGCCACCATATTCGGACATCTTGGCCTTCAGCGCCGCGGCCAGGTCCGACGCGGCCCCAGCCAGCGGAGCCATAAAAAGCACTGTGTGCTCCGTCTCAACGAGCGCTATTGTGACCGCCCCGCGACGAGCGCCGGCCTTGAGGCTCTCCAGGGCGGCGGCCGCACTTCTGTCTGCATACTTGAACACGAGGAGCCTGGTCCCTTCGGGAAACATACTCGATGCGGAAAGCGTATAACATTCGCCCGCACCCGTAACCGAGCCGTCCATAGCCGCATCCACCTCGAATTTCGCCCTTTCTTTAATGAGGCCATTGCGCTCGAGTTCCAGTGTCTGCACCTTCGTGTTCAAGGCGCTGACGCGTTCGACGAGCACATCCACCGACCCTCCGAGAAGCGCGCCAGCATCCTTTGCAAGGTCAAAGTATTTACTCAGTAAAGAAATAGCCCTGTCCCCCGCCACAAAATAGAGACGCGTCCCACCCTTGTATTTTTCACACGAAAGAATCTTGAAAGCCCGCAACTCAGCAGTCGAACGGGCGTGAGTGCCACAGCAGGCCACCCAGTCGTACCCGTCTATTTCGACAATTCTGATTATCTCTTGCCCTTGCGGCAAGTCGCGCCTCACCCTAAAGCTCGCCAAGTCTTCTGGCGGACAAATATGGGTTATGATGGACCTCGCGTCGCCTATCCATTCATTCACTTGAGCCTCGACCTTTTGGATTTCGGCCTTCTCAAGCGACTGCCCCGTCACATCGATCGTCGTATACTCGGTTCCAAGGTGAAAGCCTATCGTGTGAATCCCATACTCGTGCTCTAAGACTGCGGAGAGCAAATGTTGCCCCGAATGCTGCTGCGTATGGTCACGCCTGCGTGCCACGTCCAGCACGAGTTCGACTTCATCCCCTACCTTGAGCATCGAGCTTCCATCGACATCTGAACTGCCCAAAACCGCCTGAATAAGATGGACTATGTTCCCTTGTGCGTCCTCTTTGACTTCTACAAGCTTAAAACCTGCAAGACTTCCCAGGTCGCTAGGCTGCCCGCCCCCACCCGGAAAAAAGATTGTCTTATCAAGCACTACTTCGTCCACACCTGCGGCAGCCCCGGAGAAATCGGTGACACCAGAACATCCCTTTGCCCCAGTGTCGACCTTCCCAACCTCGACTTTCCTAATGTCGAGGATCTGCGCCATCGTCCTGGAAATCTCAGGGTGCGTGTAATACAACCGTTCCGTATTCATTCTGTGCTACCCTCGCTTCCCGATCCTTGGAGTCCCGGTTCTTGGAGCGCCGGCGTTTCGAGCTCCCTACCGGCTTCGTAGGGCACGTCTTCTTCCACAAAAAACTCATCGTCTGGGGCAAAAGCCACCGTCGCCTCCCCCGACTTTTGTCGCTCCAGACGTATGGCTATGGCTTTGGTAACCCCTGACTCTTCCATGGTAACCCCCAAAAGCACGTCGGCAGCGGCCATTGTCTTCTTATTATGCGATATCACAATGAATTGACTTGTTCTTGAGAATTCACGAAGCAGATTGACAAAACGCAACACATTCGCTTCGTCCAAGGCTGCATCGATCTCGTCAAGAAAACAGAAGGGCGAGGGTTTTACCATATAGGTTGCAAACAGAAGCGCGATTGCGGTGAGTGTCTTTTCACCTCCAGAAAGCAGAGAAATCGCCTCGAGTTTTTTTCCTGGCGGCTGGGCAAGAATCTCTATTCCCGACTCCAGGATGTGGTCAGGATCCGACAGCATGAGTTCGGCACGGCCCCCGCCGAAAAGTCTGCGAAACATGTTATGAAAGTTCTTTTTTATTTTGTTATAAGTACTTAAAAAGAGCTCTGCACTTTCTGTCCTTATCTCGTCGGTGATTTTTCTCAGGTCGTCGCGCGCCTTGGTGAGATCTTCCATCTGACTTGACAGAAAATCATAACGCTCCTTCACTTCCTTGTATTCTTCCGGCGCCATCAGATTTACTGAGCCGAGATCGCGCAATTTGTTCTTGTACTGCGCCAATAGCTCGCGCCTTTCCGTCAATGACTCACGGATTTCCTGCATGCGGGACTCGAATTCGCTCAAGTCTCTGGAATATTGCTCAGCAAAGCTCTCACGTAAGTTTTTAATCTCGGTTTCGGTCTGGGCCATACCCAGATGGATCGATTCGAGCTCAGACTGAAGCTTTTCGAGCCGTGCGGCAAGCTCGCCCGAATCCTTCTTGCGTTGCACAAGGTCGGAGTTGCGCAGCTCAATCGACGCTTCCAGCTGGGTCATCTTGGCGGAGAGCTTTTGTCCTTCCGCCTCGATTTCGGCGATTTCCGAAACCAAGTCTTCGTACTCCTCTTTGATTTCGGCAAGCCGCCTGCCTTCGGCGAAGGCTTCCGCCTCTTGTTCCTTGAGAAAATTCTCCTGGCCCGCAATCTCGCGCCTGAAAACGGCAAGCGACTCCTGAGCAGCTTCAATCTGAGCAAGGACCTGTGCCTTACCTAAGCGCGCATCCTCAAGGGTCTTGCGATAACCATCTATCTTCTGGCGCAGACCAAGATTCTCGGCTTCGAGTTCATTTATTCGTGCCTTGTTCTGTCCCACGGCCTCGATACCGGAAGCAATCGCAGCATCTATTGCTCGCTTTCTCGTCATAATCCCTTCTGGAGAAAGGAATTCATCCAAGAACTCCGGGGACATCCTGCAGTAGCGGTCAAATTCCCCGATGAGCACATCAAGCGACGAGGCCACCTCGCCAAGGTCGCCCAAGGCACCAAGAAGCTTCGCCAAAAGCTCCTCGGCGTTCGCACCGGTAAAGCCTCTTGCCCTCTCAACATCGGCTGCAAGAATTGTCTTGCTTTTCACTTTAGCCTTAAGGGATGCAAGCACAGCATTGATGTTGTTTTCAAGCGCCTTTCTTTGGGTAGAAGAGTACCCAGTCTCCCGCAGGCGAGCATCAAGTTCGCGCACGATGGTTTCCGTTATACCATCAAGTTTTACGCGCTCATCCGCAATCTCCGATTCGAGCGCCCTTATTGCGGCCTGACATTTTGCAATCTCATCATCGTTGTTTTTGAGTGCCAGGCTCGCAGCCTTAATGCCGGACTCGAACTCCTCGATATGACGCTCCATTTCTTTGAGATGAGCCTTATCCCCAGCAAGGGAGGCATCCTTTTCCTCCTCTTCCTCTCTGAGCTCCGCGATTTTGTCGCGCACAACCTTGGAGCGCAGCTCGAGCTGGTCGATTTTGGCCTGAATTTCCCGGATGCGGTCAGCAAGAAGCCCTTTGTGCTTTTCTTTTGCGTTCTTGTCTATGGCGAGGCCGTACAGCTTCTTTTGAAGCTCGACAAGTTGGGTCTCCATTTCGTTGACCGTGTCGAGGCTCTCCGACATCGATTGGCTCAAGGCGTCGAATGAGGCTTTGGTTTCGTCGCGATCCTTTTTCTTGGCTGCAAAATCGGCCTCTTTTCTCTCCTTGTCACGCAGGAATTGTCGAAGTCGCAAGAGGTAAACATCGCATTCAACCTCGAAGATCGAGTCCTTGAGCCTTCTGTAGGCTGCAGTTTTATCCGCCTGAATTTTGAGACTGTCGTGGGAGCGTTTGACTTCTCCCAAAACACCCTCAATCTGGCGCATGTTTTCTTCGGTTCGTTCCAGCTTGCTCTGCGCCTCTTTGACGCGCACCTTGTGTTTGGTGATTCCGGCCGCTTCCTCAAAAAGGTAGCGCCGATCTTCGGGTTTGGAGGAAAGGATCTGGTCGATTTTGCCCTGCTCCATGACGGAGTAAGCGGATTTTCCGATGCCCGTATCCCAGAAAAGTTCCTTTACTTCTTTGAGTTTTGCTAATTTCCCATTGATGTAGTATTCGTTCTCGCCCGAGCGGTAGAGTCGGCGCTTTATTTCAATTTCCGGCACATCCAAGGGCAGGGTGCCTTCTTCGTTGGATATGGTGATGGCCACTTCGGCCACGGAGAGGGGTTTACGGGTTTCGGTACCATTGAAGATGATGTCTTCCATCGAGTCAGCCCGGAGGCTCTTGGCCGACTGTTCGCCCACGACCCATTTGATGGCGTCCACAACATTGGATTTGCCACAGCCGTTGGGCCCTAAGAGGGCAGAAATGCCTTCGCCGAACTCAATTCGAGTCCGGTCTGCAAACGATTTGAAGCCGAAGATTTCGAGACTTTTCAGGAACACTCGCGTCGGTCCTTATAGCAATCAGATTTTGTAAGCGTAACATGTAAAGACCCAAAATCGCAAGACAAGACGAACCTTTCGCCGAGCCTAAGGTCATGGCGAATGTCTACGTTTTATAACTTGCGACTTGCGACCTTGTGCCTGACATTGAGTAGCGCAGTCTTGAGTGAGCCGGTCTTGAGCTACTCGTCCTGCTTTACAAGGAGGTCGTAGGCTTCCTGTGCGGTGGTACAGGCTAAGAGTGAATCCCTCAGTTCTGCAACTTTGAGCCGCGCAGAGAAGAACGAAAGTGTCTGTAAGTAATATGCGTGCTGGTTATACGCCGCGGCAATCATGAAAAGGAGGCGCACAGGGATGTCGTCCAGCGACTGGAAATCTATGATATCGCACTTTGAGATACCCACCGAGACGACAAGGTCCGTTATAGAAGAAAGCCGGACGTGAGGAATGGCGATTCCCCTGCCTATGGCGGTGCTCATGAGTTCTTCTCGCCTTAAGATTTCCGAGGTCAGCTCCTGCTTATTCTTGATCTGGGGTGCCGTGGCAAGGTTTTCAGACAGCTTTATGAGGGCGTCACGCTTTTTAGGTTCGTTGAGGAAGATGATCCTGCCTGGTGAGATGATATTCTGTATCTGGATTGAACCAATGAGGCCAGCTGGACGATTGGACGACAGGCGTTCGTTGACCCAGCGCTCGATTTCGCTCTTTTTGAATCTCCAAACGGTACCAATTTTGCCAGCAGGGATTTCTCCCTTCTGAGCCCAATCGTAAACGGTTCTTTCGGAGACGCGAAGGTAGCGCGCGACTTCTTCAATAGTTAGGATGTCGTCATCCATGCAGGGTTCCCCCTCTTATTGAATTTCTTGACATATTATTGAATCTTTTACCATGGTCTGTCAAGTATTACTTTTTATGCCTGTCAGTCCACAGAAAAAACAAATAAAGAAGTGTAGCCCGTAGCCACCTAAAAAAGATTCTTCGGGCAGGTTTGACAGGATAGTGGGAATACCAGGCGAGCCATTATAGACTGACATTTTACTCCTCGTCCAAAAACTTACGTATTTGGTCTGGGTCAAAGCCCTGAAGCTTGAGCTTTCTATAGATCTGGTCCTTCTGACGGGAGCTAAGGCTTTTTGCTTTTGAGTCCTCTGCAGAAGAGTCCCGCGGTGAGGATCCAAAGACGGAAGCAAGCTCTTTCTGAAGCGCGCGAGCGAGGGCGCGGCCGAAGTCGGTGGAGCAAAGGGCCTCGCGAATCGCGCCCTCACCGACGCCGCGGGCGCGGAGCGCCGCGGCGACCGCGGCGGGGCTGGCCCCGCCGCGCCGCGCGCGTTCGCTTGCCCACGCAACGGCATAACGAGTATCATCCACAAAGCCCCGCGCCTCCATCAAAGCTACAACCGCCTTGGCACACTCGTTAGAATACCCTGCGGCAAGCAGCTTCGCCTTTAGGCCCTGGCTATATTGCTCCGCCCGTGCACAGAGCCTAAGCGCCTTTTCCTCTGCGCTCGCTTCCTCAGAAAGACGTTTCAGCGCTGCAAAAAACTCATCTTCCTCATCAAACTCATAGCCACCGGCGCAAAGCTCCCTGAAAACGCTCAAGACTTCTGTCGCGCCTTCTGCCTTACTTTGCACCAGATCCTGCCATGCATCGGCTTTGTTGTCTTCTGCCCCTGCCTCGCGTTGCGGCGGCACAGCCTTGCTTACAACGCCACTACGCTGTGCGGATTCCACAAGCCTTTGAGCTTTTTCAAGAGGTATAGAAAAAGAAAAACCCCCGGCTACGATCTTGATCGCTTTGCCGGAGGTTTCTAATTGCACGGAGGTAATCCGCACAGCACCGTTTCCTTTTTTGCGTTTAGCGCTTAGAGAACTGGAACCTTCTCCGAGCTCCCCGCTGACCATATTTTTTGCGCTCAACCATTCTAGGATCTCTTGTCAGCAGACCGTTGGCACGAAGCGTCACATGATTCGCGGGATCAACCTGATTCAGGGCCCTGGACAAGCCATGGGCACAGGCGCCAGCCTGTCCATTGATTCCACCACCCACAACATTGATCACGACATCGTACTTGTTTTCGCTTGCAGTCACAATTAATGGCTTGCGCACAACTGAAAGTAACTCAGGAACTTTGAAATACTGAGCCACTTCTACATCGTTGACTATAAACTTGCCGGTTCCCTCGCGAAGAAACACCCTCGCTACTGCACATTTTCTTCTGCCAGTGCCAATTCCAACATTCCTGACCATTCCGTTCCCCTTTATTATAGGTCGATGGCGACCGGCATCTGGGCCGCATGAGGATGATTTGGACCTGCGTAAACTTTTACATTCTTGAAAAGCTTGCGCCCAAGCGCTCCCTTTGGAAGCATACCCCAAATAGCAAGTTCCATTGGCTCGACTGGATTGCGCTCAATAAGTTGTTCAAAAGTATTCTCTCTCAAGCCACCTGGATAACCACTATGCCTATAGTACATCTTGTTCTGTCGCTTCCTGCCGGAAATCGCCACTTTGTCAGCATTGATTACGATAACAAAGTCGCCAGTTTCCTGACTCGGCGTGTATGTCGGCTTATTCTTGCCGCGCAAAATTGTAGCTACCTTAGCTGCTACTCGCCCTAACGGCTTGCCCTCGGCATCAATTACATACCAATTACGCTTGGCAGTGGCGGGGGTTACGAAAACAGTCTTCATCGATTTTATTCCTTAACCTTATTCGTGTATTTCCCAATAAGTTTTGCTAGAAACGCGGATGGCATAATCACACATAAACCGAACTGTGTCAAGCATCTAGCGCAAAACAGAAGGGAATTCAGTTGCTCATTCCTACTGGTTCGCGTTGTTAGAAACCCCAGTGTCGCTACTCTTGTTATTGGCGGCTTCTTCTTTTTCTTCCTTCTCAGCTTCCTTCTTATCCCTAATGTCGGCAACGCCAACCAAAACTGCCACGACGCCAGCAAGCACGGCAATCACAGGCACCGCACCCCTAAGAAACGTCAGCACATCGTTCCACCAGTTAAGACCACCGGGGACACACATAACTATTGCTACAATCAAGAGTACGATACCAATCAACAATGCAGTCATCTGTCCTCTCCTTTACACCTTTTCCAAGAATAGCATTAAATAATGTATCAACAAATTATTTACATTATAACAGAGTGTTGTTTGTTGTGGCAAGGCAAACCGCTCGGAAAAGCTCTCCTAGTCTTGGTACATTGCTATTTTCCCACATACTGGCTATAAGAAATCCATGATACAAACCGGGGCTCTCGTACTTTATAAGAACCAAATAGGACTGGTCACTGGCTTTTCGGACGGAAAGTACTCCGTTGCATTTCAAGACTCGACAAACCTTCGGGTAAGGGAGAAGGATGTTGTCATAATTCATACCGGCCCTGTGTCTCGTTTTCCGACTCCCCGAAAGGATGGTGACTTTAAGACAGCCTACGAAATGCTGGCCTCGGACCATACCGATACTCAAAGCGGCGAACCAATCGCGTTGACATGGCAAAGCCTCAGCGAACTGGTCTTTGGTGAATATACACCAGAAACCGTAGCCGCGTGCCTGGAAAAGGCGCTTGAAGGGACACTTTTTTCTATTATTGATGGAACTCCTGTTGCGTTGAGCCCGCGTGAACGCAGGAAGATTGAGGAAAAGGCCCAAAGAAAACAGAGCGAGGCTGCACAGCGGAAAGCCTTTATCGCCTGGTTTCTGGAGGCTAGAAGAGCGCGTGTCAGTAAAGAGCGTGTCAACAGAGTCAATAGGGAAGAAAACTCTGCCACAGAACACCAAACTGGAACTATAGATGCATCATTCCTCCCTTTTGTTCGCGAACTAGAGTCTTTTGCGCTAGGCCGCACTTCGTATTGCTCACTTGCCCAAGACCTGGGGCTTTCGGAAAAACCCGAAGTCATACACGAAGCACTTATGGATGCCGGAATTTGGACAGACAATGACAATCCTTGGCCAGCACGCTCAGGCTGTACTCTCAATCTGCCCAAATTGGATCTCCCTGACAAAGAATTGGAAAGCCATTTGCCCAGACTCGACTTAAGTTCGGCTACTGCGTACGCCATCGACAATGCCTGGTCGACCGATCCAGATGACGCAATTGGCTACGACGGAACGTATGTCTGGGTACACATCGCGGATCCAGCGAGCTACATCGATGCTGAGTCTTCTTTGGACCAAACAGCTATGGAGCGTGGGGCCACCCTCTATCTACCAGAAAAGACCATCCCAATGCTACCGGAAGGCGCAGTACACACTTTAGGGTTGGGGCTAAATCCTCTCTCCCCAGCCCTGTCTTTCAGGATGAAAGTGGCAGACGATGGCAGTGTGACCGAAGTCATGATAAGCCCCAGTACTGTGAAGGTGTCCAGGTTATCGTACGAAAAGGCTGATGAGCTTCTGTCTCAAGGTGATGCCGCACTCGTGGCTCTAGACCGGATAGCCCAGACCAGGAAGCGGCGACGCATACAAAATGGCGCAGTCGAAATCGACTTTCCGGAAGTTTCCATAAAAGTAAGAGCAGATGAGATTGCCTTTACGCCGCTTCCTGTCACACGATCCAGCGGCATTGTGCGCGAGATGATGCTTCTAGCAGGCGAGGCGGCCGGGCGCTGGGCGCGCGACCGTCGCCTGCCCTTTCTCTACAGCAGCCAGGAAGCTCCCAACATCCCCGCTCAGTACCTTGCCGACATGGAGCGCCCAGCGCCCCTCTCGGTGCAATTCGCCCGCCGAAAGGGCATGCGCGCATCCATAGTAGGTACCGAAACTCTCGCACATAGAGGCCTCGGGCTTTCATTCTATTCTCAAGTGACAAGCCCTTTGCGCCGCTATCAGGACTTGCTCACCCACTATCAGATAAGACGTTCTCTTCAACGCGAGCAAGGCTTATCCGCCACACCGCTCTCCGAGGACGAGCTGGGGCGCCGGTGTCTTATAGCGAGTCAGGCATCAAGCCAGACAAGACAAGCTGAAAGGGATTCGCGTCTGCATTGGACCTGCGTTTATCTTGTCCGTCACCCAGACTGGGAAGGAATGGCAACCATTCTAGAATTGCGAGAAAACGAAGCTTGGGTACTCATAGAAGCATTAGGGCTTGAAACAAGCGTGCGGTACCGACAGGCAGTCCAACTCGACCAAAAGGTGCCAATCAAAGTGGTTAAAGTGCGCCTTGCGACTTTGGAAGCAAATTTCGAAATGAAGTGATTCCCGTCTACTGGATGTTTTGGCCCAGGCGCGAGTCGAACGCGCGACCTACTGCTTAGGAGGCAGTCGCTCTATCCATCTGAGCTACTGGGTCTTCGGTACTCTTTATTTGGTACTCACTATTTGGGTACTCTTCTCCGCACACGAACAAAAGCAAGACAAGCGCAAAAGCAGCATAGCCTTCCGCTTGTGCAACAGTTCTTTAGGGACATTATAGCAAAGTTTTGGCAATGTCAACGACAACCAAAAAGAGACACAGGCCGAGAACAGGCAACAGGCATAGACAAAAAGCGTTTATACGCTTGACGCTGCTTCCGGCTCGTTCTACTATAATCTTATGGATTTGATGACAGTCTTAAGCCCGGATTTGATCGCGCTGCATCTTACGGGCACCACCAAAGATGAAATTATAAGCCAGCTCGTAGATGTCGCAATGGCGAGTGGCAATGTCTCCGATAGGGAAGAAGCCATCGCTTCAGTCCAGGAACGCGAGTCGAGGATGAGCACAGGCATGAAGCACGGAATTGCCATCCCACATGGCAAAACGGCCGCCGTCAAGGACCTGGTGGCTTGTATCGGCGTATCCGACCATGAAGTCGATTTTGATGCGCTCGATCACCAAGGTTGTCGCATTTTTATCATGACGCTGTCGCCCTTGGAAAAAACCGGTCCACACCTACAGTTTCTTGCAGAGGTCAGCATGCTTTTCCGCAGCGAGGAAAAGCGCCAGGCTATTCTCAATGCTAAGACTCCGGAAGAGATTTTGGACATACTAAAACCGCAGCCGCTGGATAACTAACGTCATGCTTGCCACTCCAGTTTCCTGCTTTTCTCTTTTTTGTTTTTGAATTTTGAAGTAAATTTTGAATTTTGAAGTAAATAGGCGAGCAGAACCGCACAGAAACTGAAACCCTGTTTATCCATTCATCTATAAAAAAGGCTGCACCAATTGTGCAGCCTTTTGTTTTCAGTATGATGGGTTAGGTAGATCTTATTCCAATACCGCGAGGATATCAGACATCTTGACGATAAGGTGCTCGACACCATCGATCTTGATTTGGGTTCCAGCATACTTATCGTACATTACTTCGTCGCCAGCCTTTACTTTGATCGCATCCTTATCGGTGCCAACGGCAATCACAACGCCTGTTTGCGTCTTTTCTTGAGCAGTTTGCGGAATGATGATACCGGAAGCTGTCTTTGTTTCGCTTTCTTTGATCTTGATCAGAACACGATCACCTAAAGGTTTCACGTTCATATACTATCCTCCCAATATTATTGGTTGATTAAAACAATCATAAGAAATATAAGAAAACAATGGGATACGGTCAAGTAAATGCGCAGAACTCTCCGGTACAACTGTTATTACTGCTGGAATCGACCGATTCTGCCTTCTCTATAGGGTCAGAATCCTTGCCGCAGTGGTGAAATTTCGTCGGAAAATTTTATTGTGGGTAGACTTCCTTATTCTTTTGTTTTTGAGTAAATTCTTTAATGAGGTATATAGATGGCAACAAAGAAGGATAATTGGAACAAAAAACCAGATCCCCAAAAGGGCGGCAATAACACGAACGGTCCGGGGGGGCCTGACAAATTCCAGATGAGGTTCTCGTTCGGTTATCTGATTGTCATGATTATTGCTGTTGTGCTCTTCAACTATCTGGCTTTCAGTTCCGACGACACAATCATTCCATATTCGGTTTTTAAAGAAAAAATAAAAGATGGCGAGATTAAGCGCGTCGAAATTGATATCACTTATTATACGGGTTATTCAGATCCTAATGTGCAGCCTGCTTCTCCGCTTCCTGCAAATGCCAAGACTGGTGTTGTATACAAGGCAGTGCCTGTAAACGACCCCAATTTTACGCAACTATTGGACGAATATGGGGTTGTCTATTCTGCTTCTCCAAAAGATGGTAACCTTGCCCTCTCGTTTATTCTAAACTGGGTCCTGCCCTTCCTGATAATGTTCCTGCTTTGGCGAACGGTTATGCGACGTTTCCAGGGCGGAGGCATGAATTCGAATGTTCTCGCTTTTGGGCAGAACAAGGCGACGATTGTCGCTGAAGGCGATATCAAGACGAGGTTCTCCGATGTTGCCGGCGTGGACGAAGCCAAGACGGAGCTCATAGAAGTTGTCGACTTCTTGAAGAATCCTACCAAGTACACGGAGATTGGTGGCAAGATTCCTAAAGGTGTTCTCTTGGTCGGTCCTCCAGGAACAGGAAAAACGCTTCTTGCAAGGGCTGTGGCAGGTGAGGCAAACGTTCCATTCTTTAGAATGAGTGGTGCCGAGTTTGTCGAAATGTTTGTTGGTGTTGGCGCGGCAAGAGTTCGCGATCTTTTTAGGCAGGCACGGGAAAAAGCGCCTTGTATCGTCTTCATCGATGAACTGGATGCGCTTGGCAAGAGCCGTGTGAGTGGTGTAATCGGTGGGAACGATGAGCGCGAACAGACCCTCAATCAATTGTTGGTGGAGATGGATGGGTTCGATGCCACTTCCGGCCTCATAATTCTGGCGGCAACCAATAGGCCAGACGTACTGGATCCGGCGCTCCTGAGACCGGGAAGATTCGATAGGCAGGTTTTGGTAGACAGACCGGATATGGCAGGCAGAGAGGCAATTCTGCGCATTCACGCCAAGAACATAAAGATGGATTCCACTGTTGATTTGGGCAAGATTGCCAGAAGTACATCCGGGTTTGTGGGCGCCGACCTTGCCAACCTTGTGAATGAAGCAGCCCTTTTGGCAGTTCGTGCAGGCAGGAAAAAAGTCAATCAAAAAGACTTTGAAGATGCCATAGAAAAGGTAATTGCCGGCCTGGAAAAGAAAACCAAGGTTATGAATCCGCAGGAACGTCGAATCATCGCGTACCACGAAACGGGCCATGCGATTACAGCCGCATTCACTCCAGGCTCCGATCCTGTGCGGAAAGTCTCCATAATTCCGCGCGGTTATGGGGCGCTTGGTTACACCTTACAGACGCCTGTAGAAGATCGGTATGTCGTAAGCGAAGCTGAACTCTTGAGCCAAATCGACGTACTTTTGGGTGGTCGGGCCGCAGAGGAAATTGTCTTTAGCAGTATTTCTACTGGAGCGTCGAACGACATAACCCGAGCCACTGATATCGCGCGCAAAATGATCACAGACTACGGAATGTCTGAACGTTTTAGGCACGTTGCACTGACCCACCGAGGTCAAAACTTTACCAACTTCCCGGATTCCGACGGTTTTATGGCACGAGAATACAGCGAGGACACGCAAAAATACGTCGATGACGAGATAGCGAGGATAATTCGTGAACGTTACGAGCATGTGGTGGAGCTGTTGATGGCCAAAAAGGATACGCTGGAAAAAGTTGCCACGACACTGCTCGAAAAAGAAGTGATAGATGAAGCCGAATTCAATCAGCTTGTGTTGGGTGTTGCGCCACAAGGAGCCGAACAAGTTGATGAAACGGCACAACCTGTTGCATTGATATCCCAGGGTGGTCAATCCTAGACTGAAATTCCTGAAATGAGTAGTGATAAGGAATAGTTCGGTGAGTTTTTGCACATAATCCATACACTATTACGGATTGTGTCAACTTGACAGGACTAGCGAATGTCACTACTCTTTTTGTGTTATACTTATATAACGAAACGCAAAACCTTCCTGATTTGTAAGGAGGATAGAGAATGTCTGCGATTATACGCTCAATAGCGTCGTACGTTCCTGAACTCAGGGTGACCAATGACGATCTTGCAAAGAAAATAGATACAACTGATGAGTGGATCCATTCTCATACAGGCATTAGTGCGAGGCACTTGGCCCCCGATGGGATGCAAACCAGCGATCTCGCAACCGAAGCGGCCAAGAAGGCCCTTGCCAAGGCTAATGTACAGGTAAATGACCTGGACTTCATTCTCGTTGCGACCGCAACACCAGATTATTTCGGTTTTCCTGCCACGGCATGCATCGTACAAGATAAGCTGGGAGCTTCTGGCTGCGCCGCTTTTGACATCACCGCTGGATGCACGGGCTTCATCTATGCGTTGGACGTTGCGTCCTCGATGTTGGAGCGCCACCACGGCAAACACGGACTTGTAATCGGTGCAGAAACTTTAAGCCGCTTGGTAGACTGGGAAGACCGCTCAACGGCAGTACTCTTCGGCGATGCTGCAGGTGCCGCTGTCGTGTCTCGAATCGATGAGCCCGGCAGAGGGGTGCTTTCCACGGTACTTGGTGCTGAAGGGAGCGGTGCCCTGGACCTCTACATGGTACAAACGCCGAGGACTTCCGCATATAACCACGGAGAACCTGTAGTGCCCAAAATTTCCATGAATGGCCACCATGTATACGACTTTGCCGTAAAGTCCATGACTACGCTTATAGAGCGAATGCTCCATGAAACGGTCTATAAGCTTGAGGATTTTGCATGGCTAGTACCTCACCAAGCCAATGCGCGCATCGTGCAGGCAGCAGGGAAGCGGTTTGGTATTCCGGAAGAGAAATTCTACATGAACATTGCAGAGTACGCTAATACTTCTTCAGCCAGCATTCCGGTGGCTTTGGCGGAAATGGAAGAAAAGGGACTGCTCAAGACTAACGATCTTATAATGTTATTAGGTTTTGGCTCCGGCCTTACCTACGGCTCGGCAGTGATTCGCTGGTAACGGAGTAGAGCGATGAAGAAGACAGTTGCAGTAACCGGATTGGGGGTTATTAGCCCCGTGGGCAATGATGAGGATTCCTTTTGGACTTCACTTACAGAAGGCAAGTCTGGCGCCGGACCTATTACGCTGTTTGACGCATCAAGTTTTGAAACCAGAATTGCAGCCGAAGTTAAAGATTTTAGACCGGAAACCTGGATTGACCCCAAAGAAGCAAGGAAGATGGCACGTTTTTCGCAGTTTGCGGTGAGTGCAGCTTTGCAGGCATGGCGTAATGCGTCGCTTCCTCAAGTTGCCGATTCTTCGCAGGCTGGTAACGATGGCAATCCCTACCCTACTGAAAGGATGGCTGTCGTGCTTGGCAATGGTATAGGTGGTATTGAAGTATTTCAGGATTCCTATTCCAAACTGCTTACCGATGGTCCATCTAGAATGCCCCCCCTCACCATACCGCTCATGATAGCGAACGAGGCAGCGGCCAATGTGGCACGCATTTTCCAGCTACATGGTCCGGCGTTTACACAGGTCACTGCCTGTGCATCAGGAACCGACGCTATTGGGCAAGCCATCGATCTGATACGATCTGGCAGAGCAGACCTTGTCGTGGCAGGAGGAACAGAGGCAGCCATCAGTCAATTTGCTCTTGCTGGTTTTAATAAACTTAAAGCCCTCTCCACGCATTACAACGACAATCCTCAAGCCGCAAGCCGACCTTTCGACAAAGACCGGGACGGCTTTGTCATTGGGGAAGGTGCAGGCGTGCTCATTCTGGAGAATTACGACAAAGCTGTTGCCCGCGGCGCCAGAATTCGTGCCATTGCAAGTGGCTACGGTGCAACATGCGATGCCTTTCACCTTACGGCTCCGGAACCGGGCGGAATGATGGGAGCAAGAGCCCTGAGCCTGGCGCTCGAAGACGCAGGACTAACACCTGAGGATATCGGGTACTACAATGCCCACGGAACTTCCACTGGCTTAAACGATCCTACCGAGACTGCAATGATCAAGATTGCCTTCGGTGACTATGCCAAAAACCTCAAGATTAGTTCCACTAAGAGCATGACGGGCCACTGTATCGCCGCAGCTGGGGCTCTGGAAGCTATCACCTGTATCAAGGCCCTGGAAACAGGTGTATTGCCCCCTACCATCAACCTTGACAATCCGGATTTTGAAGCGGGCTGCGACCTCAATTACCTGCCATGGAAAGCAGTTTCTTCAGCGATTGATGCTGCCCTTACTGCATCATTTGGCTTTGGAGGCCACAACGGTGCGCTTGTTTTTGAACGATATCGGTCGTAATCTGGAATAAGGTGGCAATCATGGACAGTATTCAGGATTTGATCCCGCATCGCCCGCCTTTCTTGTTCGTGGACGAGGTGAATGTAGATGAAGGTATCATTATTGCATCCCATACCTACAAGCCGGAAGATTGGTTCTTTAGGGGCCATTTCCCGGAGTTTCCAGTCGTACCCGGTGTGCTTCTTGTCGAAACTTTGGCACAAGCCGGCGGTGCCGGTGTCAAACTGCTTGGAGTGCTACACGAAGGCATTTTCATGCTGGCAAAGATTCGCTCTGCAACTTTTAGACGTCCGGTCAGACCAGGAGAAAAACTCAATATGCGGATCGAGTGTATAAAAGCGTCACCACGTATAATTCACCAAAGGGGGACTGGTAAGGTCGGTGACGAGGTCGCCGTAGAAGCCGAGTGGATAAATATCGCCACCATAGTTGACGAGTCGCTCTTGAAGAATTCCTAAGACAGGAAACCGTGAACAGGGAACCTAAGACCTAAGGTTATTGAAGGAGCACGGAGATGAAAATAACACCACAGGTACGCAATAACATTTGCCTTAACGCGCATCCGGTCGGTTGCAAAAGGGACGTTCAGATGCAGGCTGCCCAAGCCAGGCTTTTGGCATCGAACATAGGCCAGAAAACCGGCATTATGCCGTACGCTCAAGAGAAGAGACCAAAACATGTGCTTGTCATTGGATGCTCGACTGGTTATGGCCTTGCATCTCGCATTGTGGCCGCGTTCACTTACCATGCTGCGACGGTTGGTTTTTCTTTTGAGCGCGTGCCTTCAAGCACCAAGACAGGTTCGCCAGGCTGGTATGCCAACGAGGCTTTCGACCAAGAAGCGGCGGCTGATGGGCTTTTCTCGGTGACTTATAACATGGATGCGTTTTCCAACGAAGCAAAGGCACAAGCCATCGACACTGCCAGGAAAAACGGCTTCGCGTATGATCTTGTGATTTACTCGCTTGCGAGCCCTGTGCGCACTGATCCTAAGACAGGCCAAATGTATCGCTCGGTCATAAAGCCTATTGGAGCTCCTTATACGGGCACAACGGTCGATGTCTTCACCGGCACACTGAAACAGGCAGAGATTCAACCTGCTACCCCTGATGAAATTGCAGAAACTGTCAAAGTGATGGGTGGTGAGGATTGGCAACTCTGGATAGATGCACTTGCTTCCGCAAATGTGTTGAGTCATGAATCCATGACGGTGGCCTACTCCTACATAGGACCGCCCTTGTCCTGGCAAATCTATCGCGACGGCACCATTGGGCATGCCAAAGCTGACCTTGAAGCGAAGGCGCATCAAATCGATTCAAACTACAAAGATCATGGCTTACAGGCGTTTGTCTCTATCAACAAGGCGGTAGTAACCAGGTCGAGTGCTGTTATTCCAATCATTCCGCTGTATGTTTCCACGCTTTTCAAAGTCATGAAGGAAAAAAACCTGCATGAAGGGACACTGGATCAAATGATCCGACTTTTCACCCAGCGATTGTATGTACCGAATAAGGACAAGGTGCCGGTGGACGAAGAGGGCAGAATCAGGCTTGACGACTGGGAACTTCAGGATGCCGTCCAACAGGAAGTCAATGCTCGGCTTGCCCGTATCAACGAAGAGAATCTGCGTCAACTCGCAGATATCGATGGCTTCCGTAAGGATTTCCTGCAGGCACATGGTTTTGAGATTCCAGGTGTAGATTACGATGCCGAATTCGATCCTCTGGAATAGATGAACAGTCTCTACCTAAAGCAGGAAGAACTCGGAAGACCAATTCTCAAAGCAGACAGGCGCTATCAGCACATAACGAAGATTTTGAAGAAGCACGCAGGCGACACCGTTGCAGCGTGCTGTTCAGATGGAAGTACTGGGATCGCCCACATCGACGAATTGAGCGAAACAGCCATAGTTTTGAGTTACGTGCCACAGTCCTGGGCCCCACAATTGCGTCCCATTCGACTCTTGCTGGGATTTCCCCGACCAATTCAAGCGGGCAGAATCCTCAAAGACCTGACGACGCTCGGTGTTAAGGAGATTTGGTTTGTCCTTACGGATACAAGCGAAAAATCCTACGCCGAATCGGATTTCTTTCGCAAGAAGGACTTTGAATCGCATCTGATCGAGGGTGCAGAGCAGGCTGGCAATCCACGTTTGCCTTGTGTGAGGACCTTTTGGTCTTTGGACAGGGCACTTGAAGAAAACGAGGTACGAGAGAGCACAACGAAAATTGCCTTACATGTAGACACAGGCCTGCCAACCCTCATGGAACTGTCTCTTGGGCCGTTTGTAAATCTCGCAATAGGTTCTGAGCGAGGCTGGACCGACCGGGAGTTGGCGCTGTTCCACAAGAATGGTTTCTTGTGTTGCTCGATGGGAGATCGCATCTTAAAGACGGAGACGGCTACCGTGGCAGCGGTCTCCATTGTTCTAGCGCGTCTCAAATTCATGTGAAGCTTGAGCCAAGTCTTGCCTTGAGCCTTTTTCTTAGGTTCCCGCTTCTTTGGGTTCCCGCTTCTTTGGGTTCCCGCAGGTCACAGTCTTAGAAAACCCTTGAGATTCCAAACCTTGGAGATTCTGGCTTTAGGCGACTAAAGCATCAAAGCTCGCCCCAATTCTTCGACTTCTCGTGCAAAACTGTCACATGCCAGCTGTACCGGTTCAGGCGAGGACATATCGACTCCCGCCACTTTGAGGGCATCGATAGGGAAGCGCGAACCACCAGACTTGAGGAAAGCAAAATAGTCGTTTCTTTCCTCTTCTCCGCCTTTTAGAACGCGCTGCGACAAGGCAATGCTGGCCGAGATACCGGTCGCGTACTTGTATACGTAGAACGCATTATAAAAGTGAGGAATCCTCAGGCCTTCCAGATCAGAGAGCGTCTCGAACTTCATTTCCGGCCCAAAATACTGCTCAAGAAGTTTTCGGTACTCACCACGAAGCGAATCCACGGTGAGCGCCTGCCCGTTCTCGGCCATTTCGTGCACGATTTTTTCGAATTCGGCGAACATCGTCTGCCTAAACAACGTTCCCAGCGTTTCATCGATATGATGCGCCAAGAGTGCAGCTTTCTCAGTTGGAGAACTTGCGTTCTCGTAAAGATAATTGAAAAGCAGCTGCTCGTTAAAAGTGCTGGCTACCTCGGCTTCAAAAATCGTGTAGGAATAGTTCATAAAGGGGTTGTTGTGGGCCGAATACCAGGAGTGCATTGAGTGTCCGCCTTCGTGTGCGAGGGTGAATACATCGTTAAGCACATCCTCTTTGTAGTTAAGCAGAATAAAGGGATCGCTGGAATAGGTGCCCGAAGAGAATGCACCAGAACGCTTCCCTTTATTCTCGTACCTGTCAACCCAGCCTCCCATGACGCCTTTTCTAAAAGTGGCCACATATTCCGCACCTAAGGGAGCCAAGGCAGCAGTGACAATTTCTACAGCTTGTTCGTAACTATGTCGAGAACTTTGTTCTGGCACGAGAGGGACATAGACGTCGTAATGACGTAGCTCATCAAGGTGGAGCGCCTTTTTTCGAAGCCTGTAATATGCATGAAGCGTAGGAAAATTGGCGTGAATCGTATTTATGAGGTTATCGTAGACAGTCTCCGGCACATTATCAGGGAAAAGAGCCATCTCGCGTGCACTGGAGTAGTTGCGTACTTGCGCCAAAAACTTGTCTTGCTTCACTGACCCGGCGTACAGGCTGGCCAGCGTATTCTGATGTTTTGCATAGGTTTCGTAAAACTTAAAATATGCGCGTTTGCGAATATTTCTATCGGGGTTGCGCAGAAAAGCGATAATGCTGGACTGACTCAAAGGCTTTAGGCCCTCTTTAGTTTTGACGCTCCCAAAGTCCAGGTCAACGTTGGTCAGAACGCTGAAGGTCTCCTGAGAGACCTGACTAGGTTCCAGTTGGAAGGCCAGGATTCTTTCTTCGCTTTCGGAGAGGACATGGGGCTTAAAGCGCACAATCTTATGAAGAAAAACCCTAAAATCAGCGAACTCTGGGCTTTGTAGACATTTGTCTACAAAATAGTCTGGTAAAGATTGAATCGCGGGAGTGAGCCAAGACCATGCTGCTTGTGCCTTTGTTGCGAGGCTAATGTAACGAGAAAAACGGCCACGCGATTCTGAATCTCCTTCGTCCTCAGTGACTCGAAGGTTGGCATAGGTACCGAGACGCTCGTCTTTGGCCAAAAAATCGGCATAGGAGTGGAGCACCCGCAAAAAATCTTGGTCAGAAGCACCAAGGGTGGACTTAAGAGCAGGCACTGCTGCCAGGCTTGCTTCGAGGTTTGCATAGTCCTTTTCCCAATCCTCTGGCGTTGGGTAGAGGCTGGACAAGTTCCATTTGTAATCGGACGGCACTTCGCTCCGTTTCATTATTGAATCTTTCATTCTCGAAACCTCCTAACAAGGACTATATGTGAGGGATTGTATAACGAAGTAGCTTCGACGTAAACCTTGAGGATGCTGGAAATCTCCAGCTCAGTATTATACTATTGCACCATTGTACCATTGCATTGTCAGAGCGCATTGAGGAGCCACTCATGGTTCAAATATCGGTTGTGTACGATTCGGGGGAGGTGTTGTCCTACCCTGTCGGAGTAAAAGCAAGCGAGGCAATAGCCCATGCCGGCGACCTGCCCTATCCACTCGTGGCGGTCCTTGTCAACAACGAGCTTAAGGCACTTGACACCGAACTTGAGAGCGACTGCACACTCAAGCCGGTGATGACGAACTCGACACAAGGCAGCACGGTGTACCGACGTTCGTTGTGCTTCCTCCTAGCAATAGCGTCGCGCGCCATTTTCCCAGGCCGGCGCCTGATTGCGGGCATGGCCATCGGGACGGGCTTTTATCATTACTACTTCGACGAGAAGCCTGTGACGGCGCGGGAGGCGCAGGCGCTGGCGGAGCGGATGGGGCAGCTTGTGGCGGGAGACATTCCGATCAATCTGGAAAAATGGCCCTGGGAAAAGGCGCGCGACTACTTCAAAAAGAGTAGCCAGGAAGACACGCTTGCGCTTATAGAAAACCTTAATGAGCCGGTCATTCCTCTTAACGAGTGCGCCGGATTTAGAGATCTTTACGTTACTCCGCTTGTCGGTTCAACGGGAACTTTGAATATATGGGAACTCTTGCCCTACCATGGAGGGTTGCTCTTACGCTATCCTCACAAGGATACGCCAGACAAACTCGATACCTTTGAAGACGTTCCAATCCTTTACAAGATTTCTGAAGAATATAAGGAACGTGGACGTGTCCTTGGGGTCGGTTCCGTTGGGTCGCTAAACCGCCTCACAGCCAACAAAGAGATACCAGAGTACATCCGCGTTGCGGAAGCGCTTCAGAACAAGAAGATTGCCGCACTCGCCGAACAAATTGCTGCGCGTTCCGGCCATATCAAGGTGGTCTTGATTGCCGGACCGTCCAGCTCTGGGAAAACAACAACAGCAAAGAAATTGGCCATTCAACTCAAAGTCCTCGGCTTTGAACCTATCCCCATCGAGCTCGACAACTATTTTTTGGATAGAGACAAGACGCCGCTGGATTCCGAAGGTAAGCCGGACTTCGAATGTCTGGAGGCGCTCGATGTAGACTTTTTGAATCAGCAGCTTCTGGATCTCTTTGATGGCAAGCAAGTCGAGCTACCCTATTACGACTTCAAAATGGGAAAAAGGAAGTTCAAGGGCGATACAATCCAACTTGCCTCTGGCAGAGAAATCCTTATTTTGGAAGGGATTCATGGCCTGAATGACGCGCTGACGCCTCGAATCCCTAGAGAAAATAAGTTTAAGATTTATGTTTCGGCCCTTACCCAGCTCAACCTGGACGACCACAACAGGATCAGCACAACGGATTACCGCCTCTTGCGCCGGATGGTAAGAGATAACAACTTCCGTGGCCATAGCGCCCAGACAACTTTGGAGATGTGGCCTTCGGTCCAGCGGGGCGAACGTACTTTTATTTTCCCTTTCCAGAACTCTGCCGACGCCGCATTGAATTCTGCCCTAGACTACGAATTGGGCGTGCTCAAGGTCTTCGCCGACCCGCTCTTGCGCACCATAAAGCCGACTGTACCGGAGTACGCCGAGGCACGCCGAATTCAGGCTTTTCTGGACAACATTATTCCTATACCTGCCCAATATGTACCTAAGGATTCAATCTTACGGGAGTTCATCGGTGACTCCGACTTCCATTATTGAGTATTGAGCAACGTTCACCTACTGAGCAGGGTACATCTTGAGGTATTCGGAGGCTTCCTTTTCGTTGGCCTGAACAAAGTGCCCAGGAAAAAGCTCGCGCCATGAGGGCTTGTCGACACTGTAGTCGTGCATTGCAGGATCGTACACCACCAGCTTTTTCACCTTTTCCACGTCTGGATCCGGAATCGGTACTGCAGAAAGAAGCGAACGGGTATACGGGTGCAGGGGCCGCGCAAAAAGCTCCTCTGTATCCGCAAGCTCTTTGAGCTCTCCCTGGTGGATGACGGCAATGCGGTCCGCAAAATATCGAACCACAGTAAGATCATGTGCTATAAAGAGATATGACAAGCCTCGTTCACGCTTCAGGTCGAGAAGCAGATTGAGCACCTGCGCCCGTATGGATACATCGAGCGCAGAGATTGGCTCATCCGCAATAATGAACTTGGGCTCCATGGCAAGCACCCGCGCTATGCAAATGCGTTGCCGCTGACCACCTGAAAATTCGTGGGGATAGCGCTCGGCGTGCTCTTCCAAAAGTCCAACCTCGGTCAGGGCACGGAAGACCTTTTCCCGTCGCTCTTCTTCATTCTTAAAAAGATTGAAGTTGTACAAGCCCTCGGATACAATGTAGTCGATAGTCGCCCGCTCATTCAGAGAAGCCATAGGATCCTGGAAAATCATCTGTATGTTGCGTATGACGTAGGTATCCAAGTCCTTGCTGATCACGCCAGAAATCTGCTTTCCTTCGAATGTAATGCTCCCGGAGGTGGCGGGGTTGATTCGGATTATGGTGCGACCTATTGTAGTTTTCCCAGATCCCGACTCTCCCACGAGCGCGAATGATTCACCTTCGTTTACATCAAAACTCACATTCCTGACGGCTTTTACCTCTTCGTGCCCATTTTTGAAAGTGACATCTAGGTTTTTTACGGAAAGAATTGGCTCGCTCATCTGGTTGATCCTGCCTTCTCTTGTGTTGCCTTATCCCTGTGCACTGCGCCTCTTTTCCACATCATCTTGATGGCCTCGGGAGGATCTGCGTGTGGAGCCATCTCGTCCAAGAGCCAAGTCTTTGCAAAATGCGTTGGACTCACCTGATAGAATGGCGGTTCTTCTTCAAAATCGATATTGAGGGCATAGCGGTTGCGCGGTGCAAAGGCGTCGCCCACAATTTCGTTGAACAGAGTAGGCGGCGTGCCCGGGATCGCGTACAAAGGTTCTCCCTTCTTTGCGAGCGTCGGCAAACTTGAAAGCAGAGCCCAGGTATAAGGATGCCGCGGATCATAAAAGATTTCACGCACAGTCCCATACTCCAGAATCTGCCCTGCATACATTACCGCAACGCGGTCGGCTACGTTCGCCACTACGCCAAGATCGTGTGTAATGTAGATGGTCGTAAAACCATCTTCCTTTTGCAACGCCCGGATGAGATCCAGAATCTGTGCCTGAATGGTCACATCCAAAGCAGTAGTCGGTTCGTCGCAAATGAGAATCTTAGGCTTGCAGGCGAGCGCTATGGCAATGACAATACGCTGGCGCATACCGCCAGAATACTGGAACGGATAATCATTGAAACGCCTTCCTGCATCTTTGATTCCCACGCGTTCCATGAGTTCTATCGCTATTGGCTTTGCCTGTGCAAAGGACATCTTTTGGTGCTTTTCCAAAACTTCAGTGATTTGAATCCCGATTTTCTTAAGAGGATTGAGGCTCGTCATCGGGTCCTGAAAGACTGTGGCTATTTGAGAACCACGAATGGACTCCCACTCCTTATCGCTCTTGATACTGGTGAGTTCCTTGCCATCGAAAACGATGGAGCCCGACGGGATACGCCCGTTATTTTCAAGCATCCCGGTGAACGTCTTTGTAAGCACGCTCTTGCCCGAACCGGACTCGCCTACAATTGCCAAGGTCTCTCCCTCGTAAAGATCGAGCGAAACAGACCGTATAGCAGTCAATTCCTTGTTCCTGACTCTGAACTTCACCACGAGGTCTCTTACCGTTAGGATTGGTTTCTTTTCTGCTTCCATTCTGATGCTCCTATCGGTGAGTCCGGGGATCGGACGCGTCGGCAAACAATTGGCCGACGATGTAGAATGATATTGTAATGAGTCCCATTACGATACCTGGGAACAGAATCATGTGCGGGTAGGTATCCACAAACGACCAGTAGACGTCGATCATCCTGCCCAGAGAAGGATACGTGGAAGGTAGCCCTATGCCGAGGTACGACAAGACCGTTTCCGTGTTGATAATCCCTGGGATTTCCTGGTAGACAAGGGTGGCGATAACAGAGACCATATAGGGTAGAAGATTTCTCGTCACCATGCGGTTCATGGGCGTACCAAGGCACTTAGAAGCAAGATTATATTCGCGGTCCCGAATTATCATGACCTGATTGCGTATGAAGTACGCAATATAAAGCCAGCCTGTTAGAGTCATAGCCAGAATCATCTGCCAGAAACCACGACCCAGGATGTACATCAGCATCATTGACTGCAAGATTGACGGAATATTCGAAATGACATTATAAACGGTCAGAAGAATCGGATCCAGCCGTTTTGAGAAGCCCCATGCCGCTCCTACCAGGATTCCAACCACGATATTGATTGCACTTGCAATAAACGCTATTGAAAGCGACATGCGCGTCCCTGCCCAGACGACATCCCACAGATCGTTGCCTCGGTCGTCAGTGCCAAAGTAGTGCTGTGCTGAAGGCTTTTGATACCAAGTCTCCGGATTGTTGATATTTGGCGCCGAAGCTGGATCGTACCCTGAAACGAGCGGTTGCACAAAGGACATCAGTGTCAGTGCCAGCAACAACACTAACCAAAAAACCGCCGTCTTTTTCTTTAAAAAGGTTTGGAACACGCTCTTCCAATACGAATAGCGTGGGCCGGCAATACGTTCCGATTTAAGCAGGTCAAACGTAGCAAACGAAAATCTCTCCGCTGTTTTTTCAACTGCCATACTCTATCGAGCCTCCTTCCGTGCCTGGAGGCTTATTCGCGGGTCAACGATGGTCACCAGAATATCTCCCAGGAAAATTGCAAATACCGAAATTGCAGTAAAGAAGAAGGTCAACGCTATGATCATTGCGTTGTTATAATCCGAAATCGCACTTGGGAACATCTTCCCCATGCCCGGCACTGCATAGAAGCTCTCGGTAATGAGAGCCCCGCCCAGTGTTGCTATAACAGCCTCAGGAATCGAATGAACAATCGGGATCAGTGCGTTCTTCATGATATGTTTGAAGAAAACTTCGCCCTGTGAAAGGCCTTTTGATCGAGCAAATTTGACATAGTCGGAGTTCATCTGGTCCACCATGTAGCGCCTTATCCACAAAGCTTCGCTGGCGATACCACCCAATGCCAGCGACAGAGTGGGCAGCACGTAGGAAGCTATGTTCCCTGAGCCAAGGAAGGGAAACTTATCCGGCAACCCCAGAACTTTCATTCCAAAACGGGCAAACAAAGCAATATATAAGAGCGAAGGCAGAGACATTATCACAACTGTATAACCCATCGTAACCTTATCAAAAACCCTGTCCTTTTTCATTGCTGCAACAATTCCTACAATAAGGCCGATAGACAACGAAATCAGTAGGGAGTACATACCTATCGTAAAGCTTACACCCAACATGGAAGGGTCTTCGTAGATATTATTGCCATCCGCATAATGATCGTCGAACTTTGCCTCATCCATCCGGTCCAGTACCGGCTTGTACTTAAGAGAATGCTCGTCGATCGACGTATAGAAAGTAGTTTGTTCCCCATTTATGGTCGTGTTTATCTCGCGGCGAGTCGTTCTGCCCTGCCCCTGTGATATCACGTCAAGCACAGGAAGGCCATTATACGACGGGTAGGATCTGCCCATGTTGAGAGTCAAAATATGCTGATGAATAAAAGGGAAAGTCCCGTCAAACCAGATCTGATATTTGTAGAGAGACCCTGAACACGCAAGAGCCGGTGTACCGCTCCAGTCGCGCGTAAAGTAATAGCCCCGCTTGAGATTTGGGTTGTTTGGATCATGAACCTTGTTTGGGCCATCGACGACTATAAGATTGGCATACCACCGAAAGACCCTGGTAAGAAGCGGAATGTCTTTATACGCATAGAGGATGCCACTGACCGGCTGAGCCTCAACCTTAAAACCCTTGGCCGAGAAGTCCGCCCTAAAAGTCTCATAGAACGGCGAACCTGGCACCAGCGCTTCGCTCACCTGGGGAGAGTCACTGCCATACTTGGTCTTGGCATATTCGAGTTGTGTTACATAATCGATATACCCCAGATCCTTCCAGACCTTGTATTTATAGTCTTGATACTCATCCGGCTGGTTCGCCAGTTTTTGCAGCTGCGAATCTCCCTTAAAAACAAGTTGCCGTGGTATACATGAATAGACCAGGAAAATAGTTAACATGGAAACGATAAAAATTGAGAGTATCGATTGCAGAATTCTTCTTATTACATACCCTGTCATGAAACCCCGCAGTCGAACACCACGATGTACAGTCGAGATCGTACACTCTTAACCGGCAAAATAGTAAGAGTCCACAATTTTGAAGCAACTGAACACATGATGATCTGATTTTGGATTTTCCGCCCGCCCTGGACGGAACCTAACCACCGTTGATTATATCGGCTTTGCGCCATTCCGGCAACAAGGAACCTGAAAAAACCGCAAAGAATAGTAATGTAAGTATAAATATGCAATAGTAAGCAAACTCATGCAAACGGGCTGCCCTTTAAGGCAGCCCGTACAGATTCTCAATAACAATATAACATTTGGTATTCCAGACTTCAGTTACTTCTTGGCATTAAGCTTCTTGTACTCGGCAGTACGTTCTTTTTCCCACTGCGCACGAGCCTTATCACGCTCTGCAAGGCTCACAACCTTGTCGCCGATGATGACGCCCTTGTATTTGTCTTCGTCAGTTCCGTAGGCTGCACGAGCTCGAGAATACGGAACCTCGCGGGTAACTGCAAAAGCACCACCAAAGGACATGTAGGGCAGGACGATTGCATCGTCGAGGATCTGAGCTTCCGCCTCGGCGAACATCTTAAAGCGCTTGTTTGTGTCTTTGTACTCTTCATTCGCTGCCTCAACCTTCTTCGCATAATCGTAAAGGCCAATGGCAGTTGCAGCCGCTTTGTCGGAACCAGAGTCAACAGGATCGAGCCCAATTGGAGTAAGCAATGCTCCAACCACGGGTTCGAGTGTCTGTAAGAAGGTGTAGGGATCGCCATAATCAGGGCCCCAGCCGGTGGTATTCCCAATATCGTAGTTGGACTGAGAGCCGGTCTCGGCAAAGTACGTGGAAGCATTGTAGTTATCCTCGTCCATCTCAACTACGTTGACTCTGATAGTATCTGGTCCAAAGAGGCTTTCCAATCCAGCCTTGAGGGACTGGTCCATTTTGAGACCCTTAGTATAACTCACATCGGTGGCGATATCGAGCTGAACAGGGAATCTTACACCCTTTGCAGTCAGTTCTGCCTTGGCTTTGGCCATATATGCCTTGGCCTTGGTGGGGTTGTAGTACGGATCCTGTGCATCGTCAACTTTAAAGGACGCAGTGAAGTCTGCTGGATTTCTAGCTTTCAGAGCATCTTCAACATATTTTGTATAATCTTTGCCTGCCTTATCGGCCGAAAGCTCAGGGGCGGTATACGTGTTACGAATAGCTGAAAGCTTGTTTATTGCGCCGTTGCGCTGAGCCAGAATGGTGGGTCTGTCGATTCCAAAGAAAATTGCCTTTCGGAAATTGCGGTTGAGCACCGCCTTTTTTGTATCGGCAATCTGTGCTTCGTTCTTCGGAGTCTTGCCTTTGGTAGGATCGGCCGGAGAAGCAAAAGAGTTACGGTCGTAATTAAAGGCGTAAACAAAAGTTGTCGCATCCTGACGAGATCTGAAAAGGTAGTCTTTATACTTGCTCTGAGCTCGTGCAAACAGGGCTTCGTTATCGGTGTACACGGGTGCTGCAACATAGACGCCAGCATCAAAGTTGTTGAACAGTGAATCCGGATCTTTGCCATCGAAGTACACCAGTTTGACATGTTGAATATAAACGTGCGCTTTATCCCAATAGGTGGGGTTGGTGTCGTATTCGATGACAGATTTAGAAGTATAGTTGGACAGCACATAGGCACCGTTGTAAAGGATACCGTTCTTGTCTACCTTGCCAAAGTCCTTACCTTTGGACTTCAGGAATTCGCCGTTCACAGGCCAGTAGGCGGTATAGGTGAGCATAGTGTCGAAATATGGAGTTGGCTTCTCCAAGGTATATTCAAGCACGTAATCGCTCTTAGCCTTTACACCGACCTGGTTGAAGTCGGTGATTTTGCCGGAAGCATATTCGTCGGCATTCTTGACAAATCCGCGAACAAGGTAGTTAAGGGTGCTCTTGTTATCCAGCATATAATGGAGAGAATCCACCCAGTCTTGAGCCTTTACTTCCGCATAGGGCTCGAGGTCACCGGTCATCCACTTTACGCCCTTGCGAATATTGAAGGTCCAAACGGTGTAGTCTGCATTTGCCGACCAGCTTTCTGCAAGACTCGGGCGAATAATCCCATATTTGTCATGCTCCACCAAAGCGTCGACAAAGTTCGTTAGATGCATACTGTTTGTCTGTCTTTGGTCGTTCAGATAATTGAAGGTACGTATATCGGTAGTAAACACATATACGTAGTCCTTGGATTTCGGTGTAGCTGCAAACGAAGCACTGGCAAACACGGTCGCCAGGACAGCTACTGCTAAGAGCGTCTTCTTCAGCATTTCTGCCTCCCATAGTAGGTTGATGTCCATTTTTTCAATGGATTCCAGAAGGTTATCTTGCCGCCAATCGGTCAGAAGCAAGCCTGCTTTTTCATAGTAGGTATCTTCCCAATGACAAGTCAACACCAGTTTTATGTTTTTGGTCTGCGTAGTAGAGAAAGAACCCCTGTATTATTTGGCAAATTTCGTATATTAATGAGCCAATCTCGATTTTTGGAGTGTTCATGCGCTTGGCAAAACTCAGCTCCTTTATCGCTCGAGTGCCGCTTTTTCTGCTCATTTTCATTCTTGTTGCTTTGCCTGCAGTAGTCTACAGCCTGCTCCAAAGCACATATTCATTCACAACGGCATTTGGGAATATTTCTATGCTGATTGGCCTCGTTTTGTTAGCTCTTGGTTGGGCGATTCATCTTAAGAACGATGGCATCAGGATCTTCTCGCACAAAAAACAGACAGGGAATCCGCCCGAATCCTGGGCTGATCGCACCCAAGGGTTCGGAGCACCACCAGCTACTCCCTACCCTATTCCTCCAGAAGGCGTGAGCCCAGACAGCGTCGAGTATGAAAGATTAGCAGCAGCCGAACTTGCGCTTAGGAAGAAGATAATGGGCTACGACAACTCGAGTGACAAGAAGGCCGATGCCAATAAAGATCAGGATCTACAGGATAAAAAACCTAAAATGGAAATGTTCAAGCGCGTTGATGCCAGGCAAGCCCAACCTGCCAAAAGTCTTGCCCTTGCTGGATTCCTGCTCTTTGCGCTGGGCGTTATCTTTCAATATCTCATACCATCCAATTATTGATGACTGAAAATGGTCACGAACTGCGCCGGGCTACAAGCCAAAAAATCGATAAGAGTGGGTATGCTGCGACGGCTATGACAACAGGGACTTGCATGTGTAAGTCGTAATCAAATACAGGCCCTTTGAGTGTCAGGCGTGGACCGACCCTGTATTGATAAAGTAATGTACTGACAGAATATAGTAAACCAAATACCAACATGACTACGACCAACACCGATGCTGTTGTCAATACGCGGGCATTGTCGGTTGCGATAGCCATAACAGAAACGAGCATGCAAACAAGAGAAATGGCGATTATGATGGTGTTCAACAATAGGGACACAAGGGCGTTCTGAGTCATCGCATCAGCGTCCATGGCTGGCGCAACAACTTTTTGTTCCTCCGTCCAGGTTCTTGCGGTTTTCCATGCACGATATTGTTCTGACGTATCAAAAGTGGAAAAAACCGCACAAAAAGCACACAACGCTGCCATCAGAATGATTGTTTTCGGGCTAAAATCGAGAAGCTTGTATCTGCTCATACCACTTTATCCACACCATCCACACCATCCAAATCATCCATAGCGCAAGTATAGACCCGTTTGCCAAAACAAGAAACACAAGAAAGCCAGCAGGATTCCCCCGCTGGCTTCTTTGAACACGTGCTAAATTTCCGGTTTTCAGGTTCCACCGTTCAAGGCTTTGATGTACTGCAACCTTAGGTACTCCTCGGGGTTTCTAGAATTCTGTGCAGACATTTTGCCTCGCAGGTTTTCAAGTGCGGACTCGCCCTGTTCTTCAACAAGAGCAGAGAGTTCATTCAAGATCTTTGGCACAACATCAACGCCATTCTTAAGTATGACCGAGCAGAGTTGCACAGTGCCGGCTCCTGCCAAAACGAATTTAAGCACTGTCTTGGCATCGTGAATACCAGTTGCACCTGCCAGTTCAATACCTGCACGCTGATAGAGAAGGCTCACCCAGCGCAGACTCTCGTGGAATTCGTCTGGCGTGCTTATCGGCTGTGCCCCTATGAGTTTCATCTTTTTGAGATCGAAATCATAGCGGAAGAATCTATTGAACAGCACAAGCGCATTGGCGCCTTGGTCCTTTATCATCTCTGCAAGGTGAGGCAGACTCGAATAACTCTGCCCAAGTTTGACTTCAATGGGCAGCTTCGTGGCCGCGCGCACTTCCCGCACTGTTGAAAGCACACGCTCTTCGATGTCTTTGGAGCTGAGCGCAGTGGAATAAGGAACATAGCCGATATTGAGCTCAATGGCATCGGCGCCGGCTTCCTCTATACGCGAGGCGAAGGACGCCCAGTTCCCTGGCCCTACGCAGTTGATGCTTGCAAAAACGGGTACATCACCTGCACGCTTTTTTGCTTCCTTGACCAGATCCAGATACTGCTGAGTACCCTTTTCCCACACCGTTCTATTCACAAAGGCTTCTGCATCCGGATACGCATCCAGATCGAGCCCTTCTTTTTCCTTGCCAATCTCTGCAAGTATTTGTTCTTCAAATAATGACTTGAGAACAACAGCGCCGACTCCGCCTGCCGCCATCTTCTCTACACCGTCGGCCGTTCCCGTTAGAACGGACGCACTCGCGACAAGGGGATTGCGCAGCTTAAAACCCATGAACCACGTAGACAAATCCGCCATACCAATGCCTCCTTTTCCAGTGTACCTCAGGAACGCCTACAGGTCGAGCGCCTTTGTTGCAATCTTGTCCAACACGTGCGCGGAAAAGTCGGTCAAGGGCACTGCGTTTTCCTGTTTGCCGTCGCGATAGCGGATAGAAACGGTCTTCTCGTCCTGTTCTTTCTGTCCGACAACGAGCATATACGGAATCTTCTGGCTCTGTGCATAGCGAATCTTGGCGTTCATGCGTTCGTCGGAGAGAAGCGCCATGGCACGAATGCTCCGCTTCTTGAGCTCGTCCACCACCTGCTGGGCATACTCGGAGAACGACGGCGCTACTGGAATTACCGCCACTTGATCCGGCGACAGCCACACAGGGAAGGCACCGGCGGTCTGCTCGATGTAAACGCCGAAGAATCGCTCCAAGGAACCGAGCAAGGCGCGGTGCACCATGTAGGGGCGCTTAAGCTGGCCGTCTTTGTCAGTATAGACCAAGTCGAAACGCTCGGGCTCGTTAAAATCGAATTGAATTGTTGTCATCTGCCACTCGCGGCCGATGGCATCTTTGATTTTGAGATCGATCTTGGGCCCGTAGAAAGCACCGCCGCCTTCGTCGATTTCATAAGGCAGATTCTGCCCTTCCACCGCCTTGCGAAGCGACTCGAGCGCCTGATCCCAACGGGATTGCTCTCCGACGGAGTCTTTAGGCTTGGTGGCCAAATAGGCCTTTATCTGGTTAAAACCGAGGGTCTTCCACATGGAGAGACTAAAGCGCAGGACTTCGGCTATCTCACTCTCGATCTGTTCCGGCGTGCAGATAATATGCGCATCGTCCTGAGTAAAACCCCGTACGCGCATAAGCCCGTGCAAAACGCCCGAGCGCTCATAGCGGTAGACAGTGCCAAGCTCGGCCCATCGCAACGGAAGATCTCGATACGAATGTGTCGAACTCTTGTAAATCATCATATGAAAAGGACAATTCATCGGCTTTACATAATAATCGTCCTCGTCGATTTTCATGGAAGAATACATGTTCTCTTTGTAAAATCCGAGGTGTCCCGAAGTTTCCCAAAGCCAACTCTTGCCGATATGCGGAGTAAAGAGAATCTCATACCCATTCTTATAATGCTCTTCCCGCCACCAATTCTCGAGCTGAACTCTGAACCGGCCTCCCTTTGGATGCCAGTAAACAAGACCAGGACCCGCTTCTTCGTGGGTTGAGAAAAGGTCGAGTTCTTTGCCAAGCTTGCGATGATCTCGACGCTCAGCTTCTTCCAACATCTTGAGATGAGCTTCCAGGCTCTCTTTGTCCGCAAAAGCGTAAGCATAAATGCGCGTCAACATGGGCCGCTTTTCGTCCCCCCGCCAATAGGCGCCTGCCACGCTCCGCAATTTTATGGCGTCGGGCCGAATCTGGCGCGTAGACGCAACATGAGGCCCTCTGCAAAGGTCCACAAAGCCATCCTGTTCGTAGATTGAGATGGTGCCGTCTTCCAGGCCGTCGATCAGCTCAAGTTTGAAAGGTTGATCTGCAAATAGCGTGCGCGCCTCGTCCCTGGAGACTTCCTTGCGCACAAAAGGATGGTCGCCAGACAGAATCCTTCGCATCTCCTTTTCTATTGCAGGAAGATCGTTGTTCGTGATTGGAGTCTCAAAAAGGAAATCGTAATAGAAACCATCGTCGATCGCCGGGCCAATGCCCAATTTTGTTCCAGGATAAAGATGCAAAACCGCCTCAGCCAAAACATGCGCGGCCGAATGCCGCACCAAAGACACATCTACCTTCTCTGCCGCCATACTCGCCATACTACCGCTCCTTTTCCTTAAGGTTCCCTTAGGAAATACAAAAGCCCCAAGATTGCGCCCAGGCGCAAAGGCACTTCGGGCCCTTGCGTAAGGACGAATCCCGGGGCTTTTCTGCTGTTGGCCGGGCCGAACAGGTCATTGAGCCTGTCCGTCCACCCGTCAAACGCTATAAAAAGCGCATCACGGTGATCCGCGGTACCACCTTACTTCGACACCCCGCGACGGGGCTCGCTCTCTTCGCCTTTAACGGAAGGCGCCCGACCGGCACTACTCGCAATCCTTGCTTTGGCACCGGCTGCTCAGGAGTGGTTTTCTGCGGCACCGCGTCAGGGTTCTTCCAGCCTTAAGCCCTCTTCAGAGCTTTTGGAACCCCTCTCTCTTGGCGCAAGCCCGCCGCGTACTCTTCTCCTTCACGGCATTTAGCAGAATATCCTCCAAAACACCCCAGGTTGTCAAGGTCAGATTACGCCAAACCCACGCAGCGGTCAGGCCCGCGCAGCCAAAGCGATGGGGCCAGGCTAGGCCCGAGGTCCTGGTTGCGGGACGCGGCGGGCTTGCGCACCTTGTGAACCTTGCGCACCTCACCTACAGAACACTCTTGCATTTAATCCGTGCTTCCAGTTCCCTGATACTCGCATACGCACGAGCAAGGAAATCCTCGTTTTGCTCAGCTTTGTTTTGAGGCAGAACCTCCATATTCAGGACGCCTGCATATTGCGCAGGAAACGCATCCACAAAAGCGCCCCAATCAACCGTCCCGCGGAAAGGCAACCAATGGTCATCCTTCAGGCCGCTGTTGTCGGCAAGATGTAAACAAAAAAGTCGTTCTGGGAATCTCCCAAGCAGATCGAATTTGGGTGCACCATAAAGATTGTCGTGCGAACTGTCATAACAAAGGCCAAGAACTCGGTCTTGCAGCTGGGTAAGCACACTCGATAACACTTCATTGTGTTTTGTATTCTCCAGCGCAATTCGAACCCCATGGTCTTGCGCGTAACG
Organism: Rectinema sp.; assembly: GCA_039680115.1. Classification (GTDB taxonomy): domain Bacteria; phylum Spirochaetota; class Spirochaetia; order Treponematales; family Rectinemataceae; genus JAFIHQ01. Next base: position 3,578 of record JBDKTP010000051.1, on the reverse strand, counting down.
CACAAGCCGCGACAGAGTCACAATGCCATATTCATTAGTCTGCGCGATTCTGAAGCCTTTGGTGAGGTGGGTCACAAGAAGTGGAATCTGGTGTCGGGAGCAATAATCGATATAGGTTTCCAGTTCCTTTTCTACATCTTGTGATTTAAACTCATCCCAAAGGTTATTGATATTTCGATATGGCGCGTGAGCGTAGTCGAGGATGAGGCCACTTGCGCGTACAACGTCGGGGATGTCGTCGGCTGACAGATCTTCGTGATGATCGTTGTCTATCCAAATCGATGTCGAGTCAAAACCAGCCTTCCTGATGGCCTTCATCCGGGCTTCAAACGGTACCGGTATACCGTACCACGCAAAAATTCCTACCATTTCTTAGTTTCTTAGTTCTTAGCCATTTTTTAGCTTTGGGCACGCTTTTTGAGTTCCAGTCGTTTCTTTCTGAATTCCATGATCGGTAAATCTCCCTGGATGAGCTTCTCGCCAGAGCCGGTGCCATCCGTCTTAGGAAGTTGCGTGACCACAACTCTTCTGTCCTGATGTGCAACAATGAGGTTGAACCAGCAAAAGATCTTATCGACAATCCAACGCACGCCAGGAACTTTGACAAAGTCCTGATAGAATCGTAAATAAAGCAGCGTGTGCGTTTCGTCGACTGGGACAAAGAGCCCCAAAATGCGCATGTTTTCCGCAATTCTGTTTTGCCAAATATTCGGCAGAATTGTCTCCAGCTTGTAGTCCCGCGTAGGATCCGGTACTGGTACCTCTTGTGGCGTGCGCGGTCGGCTGCCATCGTCCACCTTGTTATACGCGTAGTGATAGAACATGCATTCGCCAACCCACTCGAAGCCTGGCCCTTCAACCAGCGTCTTGTTGCCTCGACCAATCGTGTTGTAGTGAATAAAAGGAAGGTGGACCACATCGAGTTGGTTCTCAAGCACCCGAGTATAGTGCGTGTCCCAGGGATCAACGACTGTCATCCAGTGCTTCTTTTCTTTAAGGTCCTCAAAAAAACTAGGCGGCTGCAAGCTTGGAGGTGGGTTTTCTCCCCACCAAATCCAGATTATGCCGTACGCCTCGTAGGTTGGATAGGTTTTCATTCTGAATTGAGAAGGAACAGGTGCGTTCTTGCCATTTGCAGGAATCTTGACGCACTTGCCCGAACTGTCGTACTCAAGGCCATGGAAGGGACAGGCTACCCGGTCGCCATAGTGCTTACCAGGTACAAGTGAAGCACCTCGATGTATGCATCGATCGAAAAAACAGACTACTTCTCCCTTATTGTTGCGCCAAAACAACAGCCTTTCGCCGAGTCTTGTTACGCCCAACAAATCCGTGCCCTTCACTTCCGAGGACTCTAGAACTGCATACCATAGGTTACGAATCATAAAGGAATCGTTCCCTCCTTAGCGCTATGGATGATCGGCGCTTCACCGTTCCCATCGCCGCCCGTTCCCGCGCGATGAGCAAGCAACCGCAATAAACGGATTCTATTATATCTCAGACTTATAATACAAGGAAAGTTGATTGCAAATACCACTAGAAAAGTTATGATTAGAGCGCCAGGTGGTTGAAAACTAAGGCTGATCGGTACTGCTAAGAAGATAAGGTAGTGTAAGAGTTCCGCTCTACACGTTTCCAATGCATAGGTAAGCAAATAATCGGCATTCCTTGTCATCAGTTTCTTTTTGCGAAAGCCTTTCCTAAAAAGAGCCGCACCGTCTGGCAGAAAGTCCTTCCATTTTCTTACTCTGAAAACTTGTTCGTAGAATCTGCCATCATGCTCAAATCTCCTGGTCTTGTAGAGCCATCCATCGAGAGAAAAAAGTCCAATGGGCAAGAGATTGATAGCATACCCTCCCAAGAGACTAAGGCCCATTATCAAGAAACTGTTGTAAACAGCTATCTTTAATCCTTGCATTAGTTCCTCTTTTTTCTGAGGTCGATGACTCGACCTTTCCACACGACCTTCTTAAACACTCCTCTCGCTAAAGTCGACACGAGGAACACTATGTGAAAGAAGAAAAGTGGTATGAAGAAGCAGCATACCAGAAATCCGTTAAAGCGCCCCGTTTTTGCTGCCAAAAAGTGCAATTCAAGCCACACCGCTACGTAGCTTACCCATATCAGGAACGCATCAGGTGCTCCCAAGACTGCAAGAGAATGCCTCGAGATGGAGTCGATGATTAAAGATAACGAGTTCAGAGATAGCGCGGTCAAGCCAGTGATCCAGATTATCATTATGGCAAGCGAATCTGCGGGAATTGAAATTGCCCCTTTGGAGAAGCTCTTTATCCAGCCTGAAACAAGCGAACCAATACCTTGTGGATACATGCGGAAAGAAATCGCCCCAGTACCAATTAAACTCCTCACAGGGACTCCGTTCTCAAGGAATGCCTTCCCCAGTACAACGTCTTCCAAGACTTCGTTTTTGACACTGGTATGCCCACCCACACTGAAATAGTCTTTTCGGCTGACAAGGAAAGCTGGACCGTAGAGCACAACCCCATCCGTGTTTTTTTTGCGGGGCCACCTATTTGCATTCGTTGTAATGATACTATTGAAAAAGAACGATAGTGTTTCGTACATCTTTTCTGTATAATGGTATGGCCAGGCAGAAAGGACACCATTTCCGGCTTTGAATGCGGCTACCATGAGTGCAAACCCATTGGGTTCGAAAAAACAATCGGCATCCAAAAAGAAAAAAACCTCGCCAGATGCGCGACTTGCCCCCAGGTGACACGCATAGGATTTTCCTAGCCAGCCTTCGGGTTTTTGACCGACTCGAAACAATGTGACACCAAAGCCCTCTGCAATACTTGCAGTGTTATCTTCTGAACAGTCGTCTACAACAATAATCTCATATGGTTGGTACTTCTGCGCTTTAAGCGATGTCAAAAGTCTGGGAAGGTTTTTCTCTTCATTTCGAGCAGGAATAATGACAGAAACCCGTACATCCGGTTCGCAAGACTCTGTGCCGGGAATGGGCCTTATCCGCCTGATGAGCAAGAGCCCTAGGATGACTGTCATGCAATAAAGTACTGCGTGCATTAGCAACTCCTGGTCGTACCTCATACTACGATGTGTCATGATTTCCTGCAACGGTAAAATTGATTCTTCTACCACAGCGATGCAGCCGTGAGGCGCTTCGCCCTGCATAACTGCAAGTTGAAGACCAACGATGTGCAGCGGTTGCGGCTGCTCAGCAAGGTCGATCGTTGTCGCAAAAACCTGGAGATAATCCATATAAAAGCAACCAAATCCCTAAGTATTTATCCAATAGTTTACAAAACTGTGATATAAATATGACAAACTCGTGGACCCTGGTTGCTGATTGAGCACTTAGTAGCCAATTGTGAGGAGCGAATATACGATAACGGCAAAGAATGTTTCCAAAGCCTATACTAACGTGCAGGCAGTTTCCGATCTTTCTTTTGAGGCGAAACCAGGCGAGATTTTTGGCCTGATTGGCCCGAACGGTGCGGGCAAGACAACTACAATCCGAATGATGATGAACATAATCGCGCCTGATACGGGGACTATTCTCTTTGACGGCAGGCCTTTGGGCGAGGCAGACAAGA
>JBDKTP010000050.1:0-28671 GCA_039680115.1 Rectinema sp. | reverse complement strand
TGTCGCCCCTGCGCTTGCACAAGGACGCTCCACGCTCACCGAACTCGAAGGGCTCGAGCTGCTCAAAATTATGGGCATCGAGGCACCGAGTCATGTTTTTGTCCATTCAGCAGCCGAATACGAAAAGCTCACGACGCACGACAATCAAGATAATGAGGAGGACCGGGTCGTTGTCAAAGTCATCAGCCCGGAGATCCTTCACAAGACCGAGCGCGGCGGTGTCGTCATCGTGCCGAACACTCAGGAATCCATTCTGAAAGCCGTTCGCGCAATGGAGGCTAAGTTCACGGACTGCGTGGTGCACGGCTACACCGTGAACGAGTTTGTTCGCTACGAGCCGAAATTTGGCCACGAAATGCTCTTTGGCTATAGGTTCACTGCGGATTTTGGCCCTGTGGTGAGTTTTGGTCCGGGCGGTATCTTTACCGAGTTTCTTTCCAGGAAATTCCAAAATGGCGTTGCGAACGTCTCGTTTTCACCTCGAACCACGACGCGCGAGCTTGTGGAAGCGACGCTCAAAGAAAACGTCGTGGCAGGCATCACTTCTTTGGGCTTGCGCAACACAAAGCCCGAGATTTCCCTCTCAACCCTGACCGACACAATAATGAAGTTTCTGGATGCCGCCGACGCGCTCGCGGCCGCCGGCATTTCGGAATTCGAGGTTAACCCGATGGTCATACGGCCAGCACTCAAGGGCGCGGACGGGAACCCGCCTACGGCCACACTCCTTGCGCTTGACTGCCTTGTGACGCTCAGAGATTTTACCTCGATGGGACTCTCCCAGCGCCAGGACGGAATCCTCTATAACGCTGCGCAAGCTGCTCGGCCTGTAGCCAATATCAGCCACATTCTCAAGCCAGAGAGCGCTGCGGTCATCGGCGTCTCAGAAAAAGGCGTCAATAACGGCAGAATCATCTTACGCAACCTTTTGGCTAACGGCTTTAACCCGGACCGGCTCTATGTTGTAAAACCCGGGGCCACCATGATCGACGGTTGCCGCTGCGTGCCAGACATCGCGAGTCTGCCCGAGAAAATCGACCTCTTTGTCTTGAGCATTCCTGCATCGAGCACGCCTCAAACCTTAGCCGAGGTGGCTCAGTACGACAAGGCATGGTCCGTCATCGTCATTCCCGGCGGACTCGAAGAAAAAGAAGGCTCAGAGGCGATAGTCTCAGCCATGAACCAAGCACTTGCCTCTGCGCGGGCACAAGGCGGTGGGCCGCTCATCAACGGTGGCAACTGCCTCGGCATCCGCTCGGTGCCCGGCAAATACAACACGCTTTTTATCCCTGAGTACAAACTTCCCATGCCCAAAGGCAAGGTTGCCCCACTCGCCATAATCTCCCAATCGGGCGCCTATTCCATCTGCAGAATCAACAAACACCCCAACATCAACTCAAAATACGTCATCACCTGTGGCAATCAGATGGACCTCACTGTGGGAGACTACCTCGACTATCTCAAGGACGACCCGGAAATCCATGTTTTTGCGGTCTATGTCGAGGGTTTTAAACCTCTGGATGGCGAAAAGGCACTCAAAGCGACGCAAGCTATTTCAGCATCGGGGCGGACAGTCATTTTCTACCGGGCGGGCAGAACGAGTGAAGGCGCCGGCGCGGCAGCAAGCCACACGGCGAGCATTGCAGGCGATTACCCGGTAACGCGCGAGCTTTTTTCCAAAGCCGGCGCCGTGGTCTGCGAAACGCTCCAGGACTTTGACGACGCAGTCACGATTTTCTCGCTGCTTGACGGCAAGAAGGCGCGCGGCAACAGGCTTGGCGCCGTGTCCAATGCCGGCTTCGAGTGTGTCGCCATTGCAGACAACCTGCACGGCATGAAGCTTGCCACACTGAGCGAGGCCACCAAGGCCAAGCTCTCCGAAATCCTTGACAAGGAGCATATTTCCGACATTGTCGACGTGCACAATCCCCTCGACATCACACCGATGGGCAGTGACGACGCCTATGTCAACACTTTCAAGGCCATCATGCAGGATGAGGGCACGGATCTTGGCATTGTCGGCATAGTACCCTATACGGCCAGAATGAACTCGCTCGCCGCCGGCCCTGACTCGCATGGTGAAGATGTGACGCGCCCAGACTCGACCGCGGTACGCTACGGCGAGTTCTTCCATGAGACAGACAAGCCTTTCGTTGCGGCTTTGGACACTGGCCCACTCTACGATCCGCTCTGTTTCGAGCTCGAAAAACGCGGCGTGCCTGTCTTTAGGACGGCGGACCGCGCCCTGCGCATGTTGGAGATCTGGCGTACATCACCCTCTGGCCACTGATAGCCACTGATGCCGCGCCCTCTCTCCACGCTTTCTCTCTCTGCAGGCTGACAAACTGCCGAGTCACAACGTGCGAGCTCATAAAAAAACTGCTCCTGCCGCTTAAGACCCAAAGGGCTCAGGCGGCACGAGCAGTCATTAATGCTGGCGAGTATGGCTATTTCTTATACACCATGTTCTCGTTCGTTACAGTACCGAGGTACTGAAGATACTTGACGAAAATTTCGGCATCCGACGGGAAGTCGTTCTTTGCATGTCCAACAAGCATCGTGTAACCATCGCCGCCGTTAAACTCGAAATTCAGCGTCGCGAGCGTGTATTCCTTGTCTGGATCCACAGGTTCGCCGTTCACCATGATGTTCGACACCCGGTCTCCAGCGGGTTTGGAAGCATCGAGGGTATAGCTCCAACCAGCAATGTGTGGGAATCTGCCATCGGCTGCAGGCAACTTGCCAACACCGTTTTCCAGGATTGCATCAAGCTCCGAACCTTTGAATTTGCCGGTCTGTATGTAGTTGCCAAACGGTTGCACCGTATAAACCTGCTTGAGCGTGATATCGCCCACAGGGATAGAATCGCGGATTCCACCACCGTTCATCAAAGCGATATCAGCACCGGTTGCATAGAGCATCGCGTTGGCCAGCAGCGTACCAAGGTTGCTCTGCTGCGTGCGGACAATCTCCCGCTTTCCTTCCAAATAGACTGCGGTCTTGCCAACAACCTGCATGAGTACCGAATCCTGCGCTTTGGACAAATCCTGAATCATCTTGGAAACATAAGGATCAGGCTGCAGGTCGGGAGAATTCGCTACCGTGATTGTCCTTGCACTCTTGGATTTGATCTTCTTGTCAGGTCCAACGACGATGTCTACCACACCGAGTCCAGATCCATACGCGCCAGTGCTTGTAATGAGAGTTCGAGTCTTATTCTCTTTCTGAATATCTTCCAGGGAAGTGTGACTATGCCCATCGATCATGACATCAATCTGAGGAACCGCCTCTGCAATCTGAATCGACGTAGGATCCGAGGATTTGTCCGTACCAATATGGGACAGGCACACAAGCACATCGTATTGCCCAATTAAGTCGTAAACCACGGCTTTCGCTTCCACGATCGGATCGGAGAAATAGATGCCCTGCACATTCTTAGGATCCGTCTTATAGGCGGTTTCCGGCGTTGCCAGACCAAAGAAAGCAACGCGCACGCCACCGATATTTTTGATCACATACGGCGTAAAAACTCGCTTGCCATCTTTGTATACATTCGCTGCCAGAATCTGGAAATTAGCCATCTTCTCAAGCTGCATGAGCCTGTCCATGCCATAGTTGTAATCGTGGTTACCGGTCGTCATAAGGCTGTAACCGACTCGGTTCATGACCTCCACCACACTGGCACCTTGATCTATGTTTGCAATGGGAAGTCCATGGAAGGTATCGCCGGCGTCGACGAGGATTGTGTTCGGATTCTGGGCCAACGCCTGATTAAAGGCGGTGGCAATCCTTGCAAGACCAACTTCGGTTTTGCTCTCCACGATTCGGGCATGCGTGTCATTGGTATGCAAGATCGTGAGAGTGACGTCGCCTGCCCCGTCTTGAGCGAAGACCATTGCTGGCACAACCACCAACAATGTAGCCAGCATGAGCGCAAGAGCACCCAGTTTCTTCATCGAAAACCTCCTTAAATCAACGGAAATGATGTTGTTATTCGTTAGGCCAATTTATTATAGACTCGATTACTTCATAGAACAAGCAAAATCGGAACTTGATAAGACCGTTTCGCAAGACCGCAGGTCGGGCAAACCTGGAAAACTAAGCAAACATACAAAGAATTGTCTCTTTACTTTTTGAAAAAAGTGTTCCTAAAATGAAGACACGCAGACCATGTTAAGGAGGTATGCATGAAGAAACTCTTGATTGCATCGTTGCTTGTCATGCTTGTTCTTTCTGGGGTCGCTGCCCAGGTAAAGAATGGCCCCATTGCAGACAAAGTCATTTACGATGTCAGGATGGATCAGACTATTGCCATCAAGGACACCGCAGAAGGCAAGACGGATGTCTTCTTCACAGGCTTGGATACCAAGACCTACAAGGGTATTCAGCAGTCTGACCTGGATAAACTCTCAACATATGCGGTTCCGTCCGGGACTTGGTCTCTGCTATTGAATCCTATACCCAACAAGGCCCCTTATACCTTCCAGACAAAGGCAGGCAAGACGGTATTCAATCCTCTCGCTATCCAGGAAGTACGCTATGCCCTGAACTGGCTCATCGACAGGAAGAAAATTGTCGACGAAATCCTTCTTGGCGCTGGCGAACCAATGATCACTGCAGAAACTCCCGGACAACCTGGTACTTATCGATTCAATCTGGTGCCGGCAAAACTGGGGATGAGCGCACGCGGCAACGAGAAGAAGGCTCTGGCCGATATCGATGCAGCGCTTAAAGCTGCGGCGAATCTTCCGGAGAACAAAGGCAAACTGGTCAAATCCGGTCAGTTCTGGACCTACAATGGCGAACCCATCACCGTAAAATTCATAATCCGCGTCGACGATCCCACGGGCCGCCTCTTGGAAGGCCGTTACATTGCGGACCAGATTGAAAAAGCAGGCATAAAGGTTGAACGCCTCGAGTATGACAGGTCCAAGGCCAGTAACCTTGCCTACAACAGCGATCCTGCCAACTGGGACTGGTCCATGTACACCGAGGGCTGGGGTGCCGGTGCCACCCGTGCATGGTGGGACGTAACCATCAGCCAGATGTATGCGCCGTACTATGGCTACATGCCTGGCGGGCAGATGGAAGGCTTCTGGAACTACGAGAACAAAGAAATCGACCGCATTGCGCAGAAAAACTACAATGGCTGGTTCCTCACCGCCGACGAGTATTGGAACGACAACGTCAAAGTCCAGGAGATGGCGCTTAAAGAAGCAGTGAGAATCTACATTGCAAGCCAAACGCAGTTCTATGTTGCCAACAAGGCGCGATTTAACAGCAGAATGCTCTACGGCCTTGGCGATGGACTTAACAACTGGTCCATCCGCTCTGCAGACGTAAAACCGGACGCCAATGGCCAGAAAACCCTGCGCGTAACGCAGTACTCCGCGCGCGGCGGACTTTTCATGAGCTCGTGGGACCCTGTGGGTGTTGATGGCTTTAACGATGTGTATTCTTCAGCAATTGTAGAAGCCTGCTCCGATCCATCCACTTTTGAGTCTCCAAACTCTGCCAAAGACACCCCAATGCGTGTCACCTACAGCCTTGCCAATGTAGAGACTAAGGTAAAAGCAGGCGAAGGTGGAAAGCCAGAGGGACTTATTAAGGTCGACCCAGCTGCCATAATCTACAACTCCAAGACCAAGAAGTGGGAGTCTGGCATCGAGTATAAAGATGTCGGCGATGGCAAGTACGATTACGTTAAGAACAACAACCTGACTTCGTATTCAAGATTGAACGACCAGCGCTACATTTACGGTAAATGGCATTCTGGCGCACCAATCACCCTTGCGGATATCATGTATGCCACCGCGTTCCCGTACGAGTGGGCCAACAAAGACGGCGATAATGATAAGTACTATGACGAAAGCTATGCCGCTCAGTATCAGGCATACTTGCCGATTAGCAAAGGTACCGTCTTGAATAAGAGTGGATCCTTTACCACATATTATGATTTCAACTGGCCAATGGACAAGGATAGAGTGGCAGCCAACGGCGTTGTCGGTGTAAAGGCAGGCAACCCCGGAAGGCAAACCATCGTGTCCTTCGAAATTTACGAAGCTCTGGCCAAAATGGTGGCAGAAGGCTCTAAGTCCGGAACACAGTATTCGTTCGCAAGTGATCCTTCTACAACTGAAGTCGATGTTATCAACCCAAAATGCGTCGCAGACATCAAGGCCAAATTGCAGGATTTCGTTGCCAAAAAATATGTGCCAGATTGCATTAAGCAGTGGATGACCCCTGCCGAAGCAGTTGCCCGGTACAATGCGGCCATCAAGTTTATCGATACCTATGGCAATGCGTATATTTCCAATGGCCCGTTCTTCATCAGCAAGGTGGACTACAACAATAACTACATCGAGCTCACCGCGTTCAGGGATTACCCGTACAAGTCCGACTACTTCCCGAAGTTGTTCAAGACGACCATCACCCGTATCGATGACGTAAATGTGCCAGCAGCAGCTCAGCGGACTGCAGATGCTTCTGTAGACGTGGCGGTTTCTGCGGTAACATATCCTGACGATACGGCCAAAGCAGCCGATGCCAAGGCAAAAGTCACGGTGACGCTTGTCATGGCAGACAACAGCGAGAAGGTTTATAGCGCAAAGTATGTCTCAGCAGGAAAGTTCAAGGCGACAATTCCTGCAAAGGATTTGAGTGCGCTTTCTCCAGGTGCTTATACACTCGTTGTTCAATCAGTGTTCAGCACTGAGGCTCCTGCGGTTCAGGCCACGTCGCTTGCGGTTTTCTGACCGGCCTGGTTCTAATGGGGTTTAGATGTTTTTGATCTAGTGTTGATGGTGGGTGTGCCAGTAAGAAATGCTTGAAATCATTTATGCAGGTTCTACGGGCACACCCTTTTTGGTTTTTTGTTTTTGATTTTTGGTTTTTGCCAGCATTTTTCAGCAAAAGCAAAATCATCTCAGAATAAGAATTCTTTTGGACAAGTTGTAAGGGTTTTTGTGTCCTTCAGATTTCGATAGCTGTCGGGAAATACAGGTGGTCATATGTACAAATGGTTTGCCCTAAAGAGAATACTAAAGGGTATTTTTACCTATGCAATCATAATTCTCGTGCTTTCGGCACTCTTTAATACGGTAACCGACAAAACCATACGGGCCGAAATCGAGGAGCAGGTGCGGGCTGAGTCATCCCGGCTTAAGAATGTTCCTCCTGCTGCGATTCAGCGCTTTCAGGAGCAGCGTCGTATCGATCTCGCAAGACTCTATCGACTTGACCGTCCGCTGGCCGAACGGATTCTGTATCAGACCTGGAACTCGCTCACCTTTAACTTTGGAAAATCTACGATTATCAAGTCGGCGCGGGGAGAGCGCGACGTGCTCACTATCGTCGGAGAGGCGTTACCACGTTCACTTTTGCTTTTTACGACGGCGACAGTCTTTGAAATAATCATTGGCATAGCACTGGGCTTGAAAAAAGCGCAAAAGCCAGGTGGTTCAATGGACAGGATCACCTCGGTCATCACCATGATCGTGTATGGCATGCCGACATTCTGGCTCGCCATGATCCTCATCATGTTCTTTGTTTACAACCTTAAGCTCTTTCCTTCCGCCGGCATGCACACGGTGCCGCCTCCTGAAGGAATTATGTATTTTGTAGATCTGCTGTGGCATATGGCGCTGCCCTTGCTCACCCTTCTTCTTATAGGTTTCTGGGGAGTGGCGTATTACGTGCGTAATATCGTGCTCGGGGTTCTGCAGGACGACTACATAATGGCTGCGCGCGCACGCGGCATACCAGAACACTCGGTACTTTTTGGACACACTTTGCGAACGGCAGCACCGCCTATTATGACCATGTCGATACTCTCGCTCCTCGCGTCCATTACTGGCGCGATTATTTTTGAAGGCATCTTCTCCTGGCCAGGGCTCGGAAACCTGTACTGGATTGCTGTTCAGCAGAACGACATTCCGGTGCTGATGGGCGATCTCACTATCACCACAGGGATTTATCAGATTGGCCTTATCATACTGGACCTTACGTACGGCTTTATGGATCCGCGTATCAAAGTGGGGGGTAAGGCATGAGCACCAATACGACACAGTCCAGGCTTGGAGAATTCTGGGGAGAATTCAGTAAAGAAAAATCGGGCATCGTTGGGCTTATCCTCCTCGCGCTTTGCGTTTTGGTCGTCATTTTTGAGCCGCTTATTCTCCCTTGGAAAGAAGTAAACAGCAAATGGCGCGATATCAATTATTGGCAAGATAATCCCGCAAGCGCCCCTCCAGAGTGGACCAATTTCTTTTCCAAAACGAAGGCACCCGTGACACAGCGTCTTACCAAGGCCAACCGGGAAGAGGTCGACCTGGATGGTGGGGCCAAAATGGTAACCTACACGCTCGACTACAAATACGAAGCCGACAAAGCCCCACTCGATGTAATCTTTCACATCTCGGGCACTGGGGACATCCCCATCGTCGTTTCGATCGAAAGGCCAGACGGTATCAAGGTTGAGCTTTTCCAACGATTCGAACAGGGGCTCGCGGACCAGGACATCCGCATTTCGGCGGATAATGACGGACGCAATGCGGCATTTGCCTTTGTGAAACACTACGAGAGCGAGGAGGCGCTGGAAGCGTATTCCAGTTCGAGCCTGCGCACCACGGATCTGCTGTTTAATACCGCACAACAAGGCATGGCGCGACAATTTATACCGCTAAAAGGGACGTACAAACTCATTGCACAAGCCATGATAATAGATCCTGCAAATATGGATATAAAAGATCCTTACGTAGTGGTGACAGGATCGGTGTCCGGGCTCCTGGGTACGGACGATTCCAAGCGGGATCTTGCTTCGGGGCTTATTGCCGGCATGAAATGGGCGCTTCTCATAGGTTTTTTGACCTCGGTGGTGTCGGTCGTCATTGGTGTGTTGTACGGCATTATCACGGCCTATTTCGGCGGCAGGGTGGACTCAATCATGATGTTTATCTTCCAGATTGTGAATTCCATACCGGTGTTGCCGGTGCTGATTGTCATATCAGCGGTGTTCAAACCTAACATCTACATGCTGATCCTGGTCATGGTACTGTTTTTCTGGACGGGCTCAGTGATGACGGTGCGATCCATGGCTTTACAGATCAAGGAGGAAACCTATATCGAAGCCGCCAAGGCGCTCGGCGCCAAAAACGGGCGTATAATCTTTAGACACATGGTGCCGCTGCTTATACCGTACAGTTTTGCGTCCATGGCGCTTTCGGTGCCGAGCGCGATTGTCTACGAGTCCTCGGTAAGCCTTTTGGGGCTCGGCGACGCTACGATCGTCACCTGGGGGCAGATTCTGCACGACGCAATGCAAGGCGCCGCGGTGCTCAAAGGCCTTTGGTGGTGGATTGTGCCGCCTGGTTTGCTCATTGCAATTATGGGTATGACGTTTGCGTTTATCGGCTTTTCGATGGACAAGATTCTCCACCCAAAGCTCCAGACGAGGTGAATGTATGGAAAAACTACTGGACGTTCAGAACTTGCAGATGCATTACTTTACCTCCAAGGGTGCGGTGCGGGCTATCGATGGCATAGACCTTACGCTGATAGGAGGCGAAACGCTTGGCCTTGTGGGCGAATCAGGCTGCGGCAAGACGAGCCTGGGTTCTTCCATTCTGCGCATGCCCTCGCCCCCGGGACGCTATGTATCTGGTAAGATTCTGGTAGAAGGCAGGGATATTCTCCCCCTGTCTGAGAAGGAAGTGCGAAAAGATATCCGCTGGCAGAAGATAGCGATGGTTTTCCAGGGGGCCATGAACTGCCTTACCCCTGTCTATACTATCGGGAAGCAGATGATGGAGACGCTCAATGTGCACAAAACCATGCAGAAGCCCGAGGCCGAGGCACTAATAAAGGAGTACTTGGGCTATGTTGGGCTTCCTGCCGAGGTGATGACGCGATATCCGCACGAGTTGTCGGGCGGAATGAAGCAGCGTGCTGTCATAGCAACGGCGCTTTTTCTGCGGCCTTCTGTCGTAATTTTGGATGAGCCCACTACGGCGCTTGATGTCATTGTGCAGGCAGAAATTATCAATCTGCTCAAAAAGCTGAAAGCCCAGTTTAATCTGTCGTTCATATTTATCACGCACGATTTGGCGCTTGAAGCCGAAGTCGCGGATCGAATTTGCGTCATGTACGCCGGCAGAATTGTGGAGATTGGCCCCAACGCCGCCATTTTTGGCAAGCAAGGCCCCGCGCATCCCTACACTCAGCGCCTTCTTGCTGCAACGCCGAGACTTTTTAAGAAAGTGGAGAAGTTGCAGTTTATTCCGGGGACGCCACCCGATCTCATAGACCCGCCAAAGGGTTGTCGGTTTAACCCTCGTTGCGATAAGGCTTTTGCACGATGCCACGAAGAAGTGCCTCCGCTTAAAGAAGTCGAGCCCGGACATTTCGCTGCCTGCTGGTTGAATAGCCATTCATAAGGGCACAAGGAGGTCAAAACTATGGCAGAAGTATTAGTGCACGTCGAGGGCCTCAAGAAGTACTTTGAGCCGCATCAGACGCTCATGCAATCCATTGGGAGTAACAAGCCCGGCAGGGCGATAAAAGCGGTGGATTCGGTGTCGTTCGATATCATGAAGGGAGAAATTTTCGGCCTCATCGGCGAGTCGGGTTCAGGCAAGACCACGACGGGCAAGCTTGTTATGCGGCTTCTCGAGCCAACCGCGGGGCTTATTCAATTTGATGGTGAAGACGTGACCAAGTTAGGCAAAGAAGGGGTTAAAGAGTATCGCAAAAAGGTGCAGATGATTTTCCAGGATCCGTATGCATCCATGAATCCGCGCTTCAAAATCCGTGACGTCCTGGAAGAGCCATTGATCATTCACAAAATTGGTGCGACCTTCGAAGAGCGGAAGAAGCTCATCGTGAAAGCGTTGGAAGAAGTCAAGATGATGCCGGCTGAGGAGTTTATGGCCCGCTATCCGCACATGCTCTCCGGAGGCCAACGCCAGCGGGTTGCCACGGCCAGAACACTCATTCTTAACCCAAAGCTGCTCGTGGCGGACGAGCCCGTCTCGATGATCGATTTGTCCACGCGGGCGGAAATTCTCGCGATGATGAAGGATGTTCAGGAACATCTCGGATTGAGTTATCTCTATATAACACATGATCTTTCCACGGCGCGCTATTTTACGGACCGGATTGCGGTAATGTATCTTGGGCGGATTGTGGAAATGGGCAAGGCGGATGACATTATTGATCACCCCCTGCACCCGTACACACAGGCGCTTATTCAGGCGGTGCCAGAGCCGGAAGCCGGCAAGGTGGGAACGATAAAGGAACTGCCGATTTTCGGCGAGATTCCGAGCCCCGCGAATATTCCGTCGGGCTGCCGCTTCCATCCTCGCTGCCCGTACGCAGCGCCGGAATGTTCTGTCGATCCAGAGCCAGAGCTTACGCCGGTCGATGCGGGCGCAGGGTTGGGCTCTGAGCATTTCCACGCCTGCAAGCGCTGGAATAAGCTCAAGAAGAACTAGAACAGAATGTGTAGAAGTGGACTTAGGATTGCGCTCTTTGCGCTCTGGGTCCTTTTGGTATACGTGAGCCTCGCAGGTCTCGTGCCAGGGTGCGTCGAGGCACAAGGCCTTTCTGCTGGTGGCCTGCAAAGCGGGGATTTTCTGCTTGGCACGGAACAGGGGCTCTTTAAAGTAGTGCCTCACAAGAACCTTGGAACAAGCGGCGCATCTGGATTCGGATTTGCATCGCTCTTGAGTGGAAGCGCAATAAAAGCGATAGTTCCTGCCCCGTATGGCTGGTTTCTTATTACGTCGAATGGAATAGTGTTCAGCGCGGATCTTACAAAATTCGAGAATAGGTCCCTTGGGCTTCCGACACGCACCTTCATAGCCGTAAGCGATGACGGAATCGTGCCAAGACGCGAGCCCGTCGAAATAAAGGCCCTGGCAGTCGACACAACAAAGCAGGGTCGCATTGCTGCCTGCACAGCGAGTGAAGTGTTCTTAAGCGAGAATCGAGGTGTCACATGGACTTCACTTGGTAGCCCTTCGACATCGCCGGGGCTCAAAGCCCTTATCTTTGCGCCTAAGGATACAAGTGGCAACATGGCGCTTTGGGTTTCTCACGCCATCCGGGGCGTATTCACCTTGAGTATTGGCGTACAAAGTACAGCCGAAGGTAAAAGCGGCGCGAACGACGCTTTTAAGCAGATAATCAAAGAAGAGCCCAAATGGGTTGCGCAGTCTGCAGGCCTGCCACATGTCTTTGGCAGCAACGTAGAAGAAGTGAGCAGTTTTGCGCTTTTCCCGAACCTTTCTGGGCAAAATGGTGGTGTGGGTGGGTTGCCGATGCTCGTCGCTGGCCTCACCTTTTTGGGTCGATATTACCGATTCGATATCGCCAGTATGCGCTTTGTAGAGGTCTATGCCCCTAGCGGCAACAGCGACTTTGACATTGCAGAATCACTGAGTTTTGCAGGTGCAGACTCTGGCTATTCCTTGCGTGAGGGAACCGTTCAGGCCTTGCACCTGGACTCAACGACAGGAAAGTTACGGGTTACGGTAGACAATGAACTCACCTCGACTTTAAGCGGAGCTTTGGAGGCAATAGGCGCCGCGCTCCCTGGATCTAGGGCCTGTGCCGCATTTCCCCGCAATTTTGTCCAAAAAGGTTCACAGCCTTTTGCGTTGAACGAGCTCTGGCTTTTGACGCGGGGCAAGAATTTTACTCAAAACGTGATCCAGTCGGAACAATCGGAAAATCCCGCGGCCTTCCGGCAGAAGCGCCTTGCAAAGGCAGACGGAAAAACTTGCATTTATCTGCAGACCGGCTTCGTCATCAACCCAGAATCACGCGCCAACTACTTTGAGCTTATGGCCAGTCTTGGCATAAATGGGCTCGTCGTGGACATGAAAGACGACAACGGAAACCTGCGATTCGCACCTCAATCCGAGATGCTCAAAGAGTTCGCATCCGGTACCGCTGTCGAGAGTGCTTCGGGTTTGGACAGGGGCACGCTCGACCTGGAGACTTTCGTCCAGGAGGCAAAAGCCCGTGGTATCTATCTCATCGCGCGCATCGTCGTATTCAAGGATTCCAATCTCTACAAGTGGAATGGCGGCCTCTACGCGGTCAGAAACAAGACGACCGGCACTGTCTGGCAAGGCACCAGGCCAGATGTTTCCTTAATTGCAGAGCAGTGGGTTGACCCCTATTCAAGCGATGTCTGGGCATACAATGTCGAGATCGCCAAAGAAGTTATCGCGCGTGGCTTCGACGAAGTTCAATTCGATTATATCCGCTTCCCCACCGACGGCGAGAATCTTGCGGTAATCGACTATCCGCATAAATTGCCAGGCATGACGCCAGAAACTGCCCTGGAATCATTCCTCCGTTACGCCAGGCAAGAGATCTCTGCCCCGATAAGCGTCGATATCTATGGTTCGAACGGCTGGTATCGGTCAGGATCGCGCACCGGTCAGGATGTCGAAATGTTCTCAAACTATGTCGATGTGATCTGCCCCATGCTCTATCCTTCTCATTTTGAGCAGGATTTCCTCGCCTTTGAGCCTGCGAGTGAGCGGCCTTATCGAATCTACAGGCTGGGGACCTTGCGCAACGCGACCATCGCCCGCGACACCGTGCTGATCCGCCCCTATGTCCAGGCTTTTTATCTCAATGTGAGTTACGATAAGCTCTATTACGACAAGGCCTACGTGCAAAGAGAGATTCAAGGGGTCAAAGACGGCGCGAATCACGGCATGATTTTCTGGAACAATTCCGGGCGCTATTCGGACCTTGAGAGCTAAGAATCACAAACCGTACCAGTCGCCAACCGTACCGGCCGCAAACAACGTGGCGCACAGATGACCGCTTCCATTCCTTGCCACGCAAGCTTATGATACTGCCATGCTCAACCAGAAAATGCGGAAAACTGCGCTCGTTTGGTCGCTTGTTGCGCTCGGCGCCTGTGCCGTCTTCAATCTCTATTTCTACTCGCTGGAAGGTGCCCGTGGCATGTACGTCTGGTACAACACTGCCCTCTTTCAGGCTCTCATCGTCATGGGGCTCATCCCCATTGGCCTTGTTATCCTCACTTTTCCGCTTGAGAAACTCAAAGAAAAACTCCCCTCTACGATACTTCGATGGATATCGATTGTCGCATCGGTGCTTATCACGCTTGTTTCTGTCGGCTTCCTGGTCTTTCTCATTGTTGGGCCGCGCCTCGGGGACATCGAGCCTGCAAAACTCAATCTCATAAATCCATCCAACCCAATTGTGGCACAGGCCGTCCGCGGACAGCCAACAATTTCTAGCGGTAACGCCAATGACGCGGATGCTGGTAATGGAACAGTGAGTGAAAAAAGCACCACATCGCAAGCCGCGAGTGGCCAGGTATCTGACAGCACAACAGCCGAGCCCAGGTTGCGCCTTAGTTTTTCTTCAGATGCGCACTGGGGCGCGGACACATCCAACGCGAGCGCGCGGACCGAGATTCTGCAGGGCATAGCCGCGCGTAGACCGGATGCATTTTTCTTTTTGGGGGACATGACGGAATATGGATTTCAGGCGATGCACTGGAATCTTGCATTGGGCGACCTTGAGGCGCTGATTCCCACTGTGCCCTTTAGGCCGGTCATGGGCAACCACGACGCGCTTTTTGGTGGGCAGTACAACTATAAGCGCATTTTCTTCCCCAAAGGCTTCTCAAGCGATTCTGGCTCGCCCTATTATTACTCCATAGATGCCGGCGCGGCTCGAATTATCGTGCTGGATATGCCTTGGGGAACGGAACAATTTGGTAAACGCCAGCGCGACTGGCTGGAAAAGACCCTAAAAAATGCTGATCCGAGCATCCCGCTCATTGTCGTTTCGCATTCCTATTACTATGCCTCGGGATATCGCGATCCCAAGACAGGCGAGCCCTGGTACGACAATTACGAAACCATTCCAGCGGTTACGCCGCTTTTCGAAAAATATGGCGTAGACCTGGTAATTTCCGGCCACAATCACTACCAGGAGTTCCTGCAGCACAACGGCGTTTCCTACGCAATCATCGGCGCGATGGGCGGCATCAGCGATCCACCTCCAACTTACCATTCGCCGGCATCTAAATGGATGGCTGTGAACACCTTCGGCTGGCTCGATGTAGATGTGCAGAATAACGACCTTGTTCTCACATTCAGAAACGAAAAAGGCGAAGCGCTCCATACCGAACGAGTCGCGTATAGGTAGCGCTCCGCACTCTACAATTCAGAATCCGAGCCTCTGGGCCACAAGGATTACCGTAAAGTCAGAGAGACTTGGTTTCTTGCGCAACACCTGATAGATTCGGCAAATGCGCTGTGGACTATCGCAGTCGGTGCACTGCCCCACCTTCACGCAGGGCGTTTCCTTATTGAGCC
The DNA here is from genome assembly GCA_039680115.1 of Rectinema sp. Classification (GTDB taxonomy): domain Bacteria; phylum Spirochaetota; class Spirochaetia; order Treponematales; family Rectinemataceae; genus JAFIHQ01. The sequence goes on along the minus strand of JBDKTP010000050.1, from coordinate 13,297 downwards.
GCTTGCAGTTCATTGGCGCGGCAACCGCCCGGATGCGCTCCCAGCCTTCTTCTTCATCCGCCACAATCTTGTTCGCTCCAACAACAACGATCGTCTTGGCTGGTCCAAAGGTGAGGGCTGCAACGCGGTTGCCATTGCTGTCCACATTGAGAATCTCTCCATGCAGGGTGAGTGCGTTTGCACTCGAGATAAAAACGTCGCAGGTGAGTTGACTCAAGAGGACCTTTCGTTTTCCTTCCGGCGTAATACCCGGCGCGTTGTGATCCAGGAGTTTTGCCCCAGCGGCAACGGCTTTTTCTTGAATCCCGAGCGCGCGCACCGTCATTGAACCGCCAAAACCGACCGACATGCCCGGTTTTATGTACTGCATTACAAGGTTGGCCGCTTCTTCTGCGTTGGGCGCAACAACTGCATCAAAATCGTTCTTAATGAGCGCCCTGCAAGCCCGTTCTGCCCGCGTCAAATAGAACCAATTCTCGACTTCCGACATTCCACCAGCTCCTTTGAATTGCTCAGAATGATACGAGAATCAGAGGGCAATGACAAGCGAAACGCGCTTATGCTCCCTGCATCATGGCTGCAATATCGTCTGCAGGCGTTGTGATACCTTTAAGATCGAACTTTTCCACCAACACCTTTGTCACTGCAGGGGACAGGAAACCAGGGAGCGTTGGCCCGAGCCTGATGTTCTTAAAGCCCAAATAGAGCAGCGCTTCCAGGACCAGAACGGCCTTCTGCTCGTACCATGCGATGTCGAAGGAGAGCGGCAGCTTATTCACATCGTCCAGCCCGAAGATCTCTTTCAGTTTGAGCGCAATGAGTGCGAGCGAATACGAGTCGTTGCACTGCCCTGCATCCAGCACGCGCGGAATTCCGTTGATATCGCCCAGATTGAGCTTGTTGTAGCGGTATTTTGCGCATCCGGCAGTCATGATAACCGTATCTTTGGGCAACTGCTCGGCCACTTGCGTGTAATAGGCGCGCGACGGCTGTCTGCCATCGCAGCCGGCCATGACCACGAAGCGCTTGATGGCTCCAGACTTGACCGCGTCTACAACCTGGTCTGCCAGAGCAAAAACCTGATCATGGGCAAAGCCGCCGACAATGGTTCCGTTCTCCAACTCTTTAGGTGGCGGGCAGGTTTTGGCCATTTCGATCAGAGCAGAAAAATCCTTCCGTTGCCCGGGTTTGCGGTCAGGAATATGCACGCAGCCATCAAAACCCACAACTCCGGTCGTAAACACGCGGTTCTTGTAGCTTTCTTTGGGTGGCACCAAACAGTTCGAGGTAAGGAGGACGGGTCCGCCGAAATTCTCAAAATCACTGCCCTGAGACCACCAGGAACCACCATAATTGCCATAGAGGTTGTCATATTTCTCGAAATAAGGATAATAGTGCGCCGGCAACATTTCGCCATGCGTGTAAACATCGATGCCTGTGCCCTTTGTTTCCTCCAGCAGATCCTCAAGGTCCACAAGGTCGTGGCCGGAGATCAAGATGCCTGGCCGCTTGCCAACACCGGTTTTTACCGTAGTGATCTTGGGATTGCCATAGGTGCCTGTATTGGCCGAATCGAGCAGAGCCATTGCTGAGACGCCGAATTTGCCGGTTTCCAGCACAAGCGTGGTGAGTTCGTCTGCGCCAAGGCTGTCGTCAGTGAGGTCCGAAAGCGCTTTGAGCATGGAAACGAACACTTCTTCGGACTTCTTCCCGATGGCATACGCATGTTCTACATAAGCGGCAATTCCTTTTAGGCCATAAAGGACGAGGGAACGAAGCGCACGGATGTCTTCGTTGGTCGTTTCCATCCAGCCGCCTAGATCCGCCGCTGCGGCTGCCTTGACTTCGTCGACGCTCGATGCGGTCCATGTGGCTTGCTTTGGAAGTTTTTCAGGCATCGACGCGCCGGTGGCGAGGTACTTGTCTTTGAGATTATCGCGGATCGCGAGCCCTTCAAGAATCCAGCGCTCAAAATCCGAAGCCGAGAAGTTGGCATTCGTAATGGTCGCAAAAAGCATGCGGTCTACAAAAAAGGCAGCGGCTTCGTCATAAATGCCTTTGTTGTATGCCAATGTTCCCCATACGCCGATACCTTTGCAGACGTAAAGCATAAGATCCTGCAGATTGGCAACCTCCGCAGTCTTACCGCACACACCACGAGCAAGGTCGCATCCCTTGTTCTTCATTGTTTCCTGACACTGATGACAATACATTGACCCACCTCCGCTCTTTTCTCTTTACTATTCTACTGGTTGCGTCAAGAGGCGCAACTCAAACAAGCTCTTCAGATTTCTTCACCTTTCTTCAGACTTCTTTAGACTTCTTTAGGTTCATCCTGTCCAGCCAAAAAACTCATGGCCAGATCAGCAACCGAGGTCGAAGAAAGCACCCTTCTTATCTCATCCTGCATGCGTTTGCACACAGCATGAATTGTGCACTCCCGCGAGGTGCAAACCGGCGTCTCAAACAAACAATAGCGTTCAACACTCGTGCCTTCAAGCGCTTCTACAACGTCCAGGCAACTGATTTCTTTTGCAGATCTTGCGAGCAGAAAACCGCCACCAAACCCTCGAACCGATTCAACAATCCCCACTGCCACCATGTCCTGCAATATCTTTGAGAGGTACGAGGGAGACACCTGGAGGCGTGCCGCCGCGTCGCTTGCTGAAATTCTGCCGTCCTGAAGCGCAGCGAGTGCGAGCGTATGAAGTGCGGCGTTGGTGCTATCTTTAATGCAAACGACTCTATCCATTCTCTTCATCCTAAGGATTCATAAGGATTCATTGGCATTGAACCACATAATCGGATACCTATATCCTATTTTAGTTCATTTTTGCTTTTTGTCAAGTCTCCACGTGTTTAGAACACTTTAGGTATTCAAAATCTCCCAAAATACTCAGGGCTGTGCATCGCATACTGCGTCAACTCTGGACAAAATGAGTCCGTAGACCAAGAATAGACTCAAGAAGGAACTATCCCTGTGGACAGAGACAGAATCAACGAATCGATTGTGCGCCAGGCGCATATAAGCTTTGCCCGTTCGAGCGGGCCGGGTGGGCAAAATGTGAACAAAGTGAACACCAAGGTGACGCTCGCCATTCCATTGGAGCACATCGAGGGCCTAAATGAGCGGGAGCGGGAGGCCGTAGAGCGGCGCCTGGCCGGCCGCGTCCTCGTCGTGCACGTGCAGGACACGCGCAACCAGGCCCTGAACCGCAAAATCGCGCTCGCGCGGGCGGCGGCGCTCGTCGAGGACGCGGCCACGCTGGCCCCTGCGCGCATTGCGACGCACATGAGCAAGGCCAGGCGCCGCCGCAACCTTGAAGCAAAACGGGCTCACGGCCTTCTCAAACAGGGCAGAATGCGCCCCTCACAAGAATAATGACCAAGAATAGTCACCAATAACAACCTTCCAGACTAACCGCGTGCGCGTTGCACAAGACTAATCTCTTCTTCATAACGTCAATTGCGCACCTTGCCCAGAGCGCCCGAGCGGCGCTACAATGGCCCCACTATGCAGTATCAACAACGCACGGTTACCTGCGGACAACTTCGTGCCGCGGATGTTGGCAAGAATGTAGTTCTCAACGGCTGGGTCCATCGCAAGCGCGATCACGGTGGAATTTCCTTTGTCAACTTGCGCGACCGCTACGGCATAACCCAAGTCGTGGTCGACGCCGATTCCCCTGCGGAACTTCAGGCAGTCGTCGCTGAACTCAAGCCCGAATTCTGCATCGCAGTCCGAGGTACTGTCCGACCCAGGCCCGATACCATGGTCAATCCCGACATGGACACCGGCGAAATCGAGGTCAAAGCCGAATCCGTGACTATCCTTTCGCGCTGTGCCCCGCTGCCCTTCCAAGTCGAAGACGAAACAAACGCCAACGAAGACCTGCGACTTACCTATCGCTACCTCGATCTGCGTTCGGCCAACATGCAAAAGCGCATCAAACTGCGCCACGAAACCGCGTTTGCCGTGCGCGAATACCTTGTCGGCCAGGGCTTTTACGAAATTGAAACTCCGACTTTTATCCGCTCAACACCCGAGGGTGCGCGCGACTACCTCGTGCCTTCGCGCCTGTACCCCGGTAAATTCTATGCCCTGCCCCAGTCGCCGCAGCTTTATAAGCAACTCCTTATGGTGTCAGGCTTTGATAAGTACTTCCAGCTTGCCCGTTGCTATCGCGACGAAGACGCGCGTGGCGACCGCCAGCCCGAGTTTACCCAGATTGATATAGAAATGTCCTTTGTGCGCCGCGACGATGTGCTCAAGCTTGTGGAAGGCCTCATGGGCCACGTGTTTAAGAAAGTGCTCAATGTCGAATTGCCTGCTCAGTTCGTTCGCATTCCTTACGACGAAGCAATGGAGCGCTTTGGTTCCGACAAACCCGATCTTCGTTTTGGCATGGAGATGCAGGATTTCTCGCCCTTTGTGCAAGACTGTGGTTTCCAGGCCTTTAAGGACGCACTTGCCGCCGGTGGCCGTGTAAAAGCCATCGTTGTGCCCGGCAAAGCCGATTATTCCCGCAAACAGATCGACGAGCTGGAAACACAGGCCAAAATCTACAAGGCCAAAGGCATGGCCTGGATGAAAGTCAACGCCCAAGGCGAGCTCGAAGGCGGGGTTTCCAAGTTCTTCCCCAATGCAGCCGCCGTTGTTTCCGGACTTGGCGCAAAACCAGGGGACCTCATCCTCATCGTGGCGGATGCAAAGGCCAAAATCGCCAACACCGCCCTCGGCGCAGTCCGGTCCAGGCTCGGCAAAGACCTTGGCCTTCTGGACCCGTCAGTCTTTAAGTTTGCATGGATAGTGGATTTCCCTCTCTTCGAGTTCAACGAAGACGAGAACCGCTGGGAAGCAGCGCATCACATGTTCACCATGCCCCAGGAACAGTACTTGGACACCCTCGAATCCGACCCCGGCGCCGTCAAGGGCGATCTCTACGACCTCGTGCTCAACGGGTACGAAATCGCGTCCGGTTCCATCCGAATCCACGATTCCGAACTACAGAAGCGCATCTTCAGGATTGTTGGCATGACAGAGGAGGAGGCGCAGCTCAAGTTTGGCTTCCTGCTTCGAGCTTTCCAATATGGTCCACCGCCGCATGGTGGCATTGCTCCAGGATTCGACCGCCTCGTCATGTTGATGGCAGGCTCAACCTCCATCAAGGACGTGATCGCCTTCCCAAAGAACACCTTTGCGATGAGCCCCATGGACGATTGCCCGAACGTGGTCGACGAAAAGCAGCTCAAGGAGATCCATATCCGCGTTGTGCCCAAGGAAGAGCCCACCGCGAAGTGAGCGTAACGCTGGCGTGTCACGGTTTTGAGGGCGTGTCACGGTTTTGAGGGCGTATTCGGGTTTTGCTGGCACGTGGGGCTTTGCCCGTCATTCCTCAATGTCGATGATGCGCCAGCGCCCCTCTGAGTACCGAAAACGGTCCGCCTTCATGTCCAGAACGCGTCCATCCTCGCCGGCAAGCTTTACCGTCCCAGTCAGCGCGTTCACCTCGACCACACGGAAAAGCGTCTCGTCGTAGGTAAATTTGATCCCTTCCTGTGGCAGCTCCCTGCGAGCATCCTTGTAGAACTGGTATTCGTAACTGAGACAGCACAGAAGCCTGCCACATGGCCCCGAGATCTTTAGAGAATTGAGTGAAAGGTTCTGGTCTTTGGCCATTTTGATCGATACCGGATTGAGCTTGTCCGACACGCCGTGGCAGCAGAGCACTCTGCCGCATACCCCGCAGCCACCCGTCACGCGCGCCTCGTCCCTCACTCCGATCTGGCGCAGCTCAATGCGCATCTTGAACGCCGCCACAAGGTCTTTCACCAGTTCCCGGAAATCCACGCGCGAATCCGCGGTAAAATAGAAAAGAATCTTGGGCTCATCAAGAAGATAATGCGCCGAAACGAGCTTCATCGGCAGGTTTCGTGCCCAAATCTTCTCCCGGCAAAGCTCATACGCCGCCTTTTCTTTGTCCAAATTCTCTTCCATGCGACGAACATCGTCCACTGTTGCCGGTCGCTCTATGAGGACGAGCTCGTCGGCATTCACAAAGCTTGTGTCAAAAATGCGCCCCTGAATTTCAACAATATCCTTGCCGTACTTGGTCGGAGCAATGGCGAGTGAACGAGGAGGTATGGATTGAATTGCTGCCACCGCCACTTGTTGCAATTCTTCAGTTTCATCAGACGTCGTATTCAGTACGGGCTCTACAACATCAGCTGCATTTGCCGTGACTTCGGACTGCAATGTGGTTGCCCCAGTATGTGCACTGGCCGGGATTGGCGCCTTGAGCATAGCTTCGAGCTCGGCCAACGTCCGAAAGGCTGCATAGTCTTCGAGTTTTGTAGGCTCGTAGTAGCCAAAAAACGTCTCTGAAGAGTGAAGCATCTTAAAGCGATACAACACGTCGGGTAGCGTCTCTGCCTCCTCCGGGCCCGTTCGCTTGGCCGTATGCGGAACAGAAATCACTTCCTCGATTTCGGTTTCCTCAAATACCTCCAGGCTCGCCATCTGGTCGAGGCTGTCCTGCTCAGAATCAACGGTAGCAGAAGACGGATGGAAATGCTTTGTATGATTATTGCCGTTGCCGTGTGAGGCAAAGCTTGGCTTTTTCGGTGTTTCGGATTCACCCATTGGAAAACTCCTTAAAGGTCAGTATAACACAGACGTACTAATTTACGCCACACAGCGTTCTTTGCGCCTTCGGTTTCATTTTGAGCGCGGATTTTAGTATATTTTGTAATAATTCTCAAACGAACATGCTCGAAAGAAGGGGTATTTATGTCCAAACATGTGTTCAAAACTGAAGTCTCGCAACTGCTCGATCTGATTACTCACTCGCTTTACTCACACAAGGAAATATTCCTGCGGGAAGTGATTTCCAACGCTTCAGATGCCATCGACAAGCTTCGGTACCTTACCATTTCTGACGACGCCTACAAGTCCATATCCTTTGAGCCAAAAATCACGGTCTATATCGACAAGGCTTCCAAGGCCATTGTCGTGTCGGATAACGGCATAGGCATGGACGAGAAGGACCTCGCCGACAATCTCGGGACAATCGCCCGTTCTGGCACAAAGGCGTTTTTGGAGCAACTTTCTGACACCGACCGCAAGAACTCCAACCTCATAGGCCAGTTTGGCGTTGGCTTTTATTCGGTGTTCATGGTTTCCAAAAAAGTCGAAGTGACCAGCCGCAAGGCAGGCACCGACAAGGCTTTTGTCTGGTCCAGCACCGGCAAGGGCGAATATACGATTGAGCCATCCATGCGCGAGAGCTTCGGCACGGACGTGCGCATGTACATGAACGAAGAAGGCGAAGAGTACCTCTCCCGCTGGGCTCTGGAAGGTCTTCTCAAAAAATACTCTAACCACATCGCCTACCCCATCCACCTCATCTCCAACGAGCCCAAGTACGACAAAGATGGCAAGGAAAACGGCAGCGAATTCGTGGACGAACAGATTAACACCGCGAGCGCGCTTTGGCGTAGACCAAAATCCGAACTCACGGACAAAGATTACATCGAATTCTACAAATCCCTGACCGGCACCGATGAGGAACCACTTTTCTGGATCCACACCAAGGCCGAGGGGACGGTCGAATATACCTCGCTCTTCTACGTGCCCTCCAAGGTGCCTGCCGACCTATACTTCCCCAATGCGCAGCAAGGCGTCAAACTCTATATCAAACGCGTGTTCATCACAGAAAAGAACGAAAACATGCTGCCTCAATATCTGCGCTTTGTACAAGGAGTTATCGATTCAGACGATCTTCCGCTCAACGTGAGCAGGGAAATTCTGCAGCAGAACCGTGTTATGATGACCATTCAGCAGGCTTCGCTCAAAAAGATCTTAAGCGAACTCGATAACCTCTCCAAGAACGACAAGGAGAAGTTTGAGAAATTCATCGGGCTTTTCAATCCGCAGATTAAGGAGGGCTTGCTCTCAGACTGGCAGAACCGCGATGCTCTGCTCGGCCTTGTGCGCTATAAGAGCACCGGTGCTGACGGCTGGACAAGCCTTGCCGATTACAAGACCCGCGCAGGCGAGCGTAAAACAATTTACTACATTACAGGTGGCAAAGAAGAGCAGCTGCGCACAAGCCCCCTGTTGGAGTCCTTTGCGTCGCGCGGCATCGAGGTGCTCATCGGTCCGGACGAAATCGACGAACTCGTGTTCTCCAACTTGGGAGACTACCAGGGCATGAGCTTTAAGAGCGTCAACCACATCGACAGCGAGGATGAACTCGACATCCACACTGAACAGTCGGAGGACGACAAAGCAACCGGCAAGGCTGCGGTGGAAGCGCTCACCCGCATTCTAGGCGACAAAATCAAGTCGGCGCGCGTCTCCAAGCGGCTTCAGAAGAGCCCGTCCTGCGTTGTCATGGACAAGGACGACCCCACACTGCAATATAGCGAGATGATGCAGCGTCTTATGAACATGGAAATGCCCGCTGCTAAGCCGATTCTGGAAGTCAATCCGACTCATGCGCTTGTTAAGCGCCTTGCTCAGCTTGAGGCCGAGCGCAAACTTGTGCCTGCAGCGGGATCGGACGGCAAAGGCGAGGGAAATGAGGGTAAGCCAGAAGGCCATGCTACGTTGGACCAGATTGACAGGGACGAGGCGGATATCGCCAATATCCTTCTAGACGAAGCCCTGCTTGTAGAAAGCCCCAAGTATGTGGACACGGCCGCTTTCCTGGAACGGCTTAACCGCCAGCTCTCCACAAGGTAGTTTTTGATGTCAGGTTATGAGAGGCCGGACTACTGGACTTTGAAGGCAAAAAAGGAAGGTTATCCTGCAAGGTCAGTGTTCAAGCTTGAGGAGATCGTTCATAAGTTTGCTTTAATAAAAAAAGGAAGTTCGCCTCGCATACTCGATGTTGGGGCCGCGCCCGGCTCCTGGAGCCTCTGGCTTCTGCGCAACCTCGCGGGGCGCGGCAGCCTGCTTGCCGTCGACCTGCAGGACCTCGGGCCCGAGCTCGCCCCAGCCACAAACTTTGCCTTCCTGAAAGGCAACATCCTGGCGCCCCATGTGCGCGCACAGATCGCCGGGCGCGGCCCCTTCGACCTTGTGGTCAGCGATGCAGCCCCTGCAACCACAGGCAACCGCCTTGTGGACCAGGCTCGCTCTGAAGAGCTTGTGGAGGCTGTCTTCAGCCTGGCACTCGAAGTGCTCGCGCCAGGCGGGTCCTTAGTCATGAAAATCTTCCAAGGCGGCGATGAAAAGCGCCTGATTACCGAACTCAAACAACACTTCAGCACGGCCCGAGGCTTTAAGCCCGAAGCCTGTCGCGCAGAGTCCTTTGAGACCTACCTTATTGCGGTTGGTTTTAGAGCTACCAGCCACCGTGCATAAAAAGAGCCCTACAGTTTGCCCCAGAAGTCGACAAGCTCTTCTTTTGTTGGCTTGGTGGCAAGAAACTCCCTAAAGTCTTCCCTCTGTACGGCCTCTGCAACCGCAGACAACACCGCGAGGTGCTCACCATGGTCAGCAGAAAGGACAATAAAGAGCGTCTGCACAGGCAGATCGTCCGGAGCTGCCCAAGCCACAGCGTGCTCCAGATAACACACTGCCATCAGCGAATCTGCGCTGTCCTCAACAATGGGTTCCCGGGGATGCGGCACCGCGAAGCCAAGCCCAATCGCCGTAGACATAAGGTGCTCGCGCGCGACAAGTGCCGCCAAAACCTGCGCTCGGGTGAGGCCTCTGGGAGGCGTCATTAACCTCACCGCACTCTCTAAAACCTCGTCCTGGGTATCGCCCTGAATGTTGTAGTAGGTTTCACCATGCGCAAGCCATTCCCACGCCGTGTCTAGTCCACTCATTGGCCCTCGGCTTTGACATCAACTGTCAGGCCACCTCGTTGCTTCGTACTCACAGAATTGCACATTTTGCATGCTTACTTTGTTGGTGGTTCAACGAGATCATAGGTGAATACACTAGGTTCGCCTTGTCCATTCACCGACACTTGCACATACACTTTAGAAGGTCGAGGTATTGGGTTTTTGCCAACAAACGGAAGATAATAGGTCGTAAGTCCTGCTCCTTCCGTAAAATCAAACGCAGGGATGCAAGATCTCGCGATTGTCGTCATCTTTTGGTTATATTTGGGACTGTTGTCATCCTGCGCTACGACATTCTGCCAAAAAGTCACAAAATCCAGCTTTGTATACGCGCGCGCACTACTGCTGCCATCTGGCCCTTTCATCTCAGCTAGAACAGACACCTTGGATTTTGCCGGCAAATTTAGGACGATTTTTACAACAAAGAACTCATTCAATTTGCCGCGAAGCAAAGTTCGTGGCTCCATGTAAGGATTGGATTCCTGGGATGGACCGTATTCCTTAATTTCTTCGGCACTCGCCTTGGTAATCTGAACAACAGGCACATCGGCCTTAGCCTTGGGTGCAGTCTTGCATCCAGAGAGCGTCAGAATGAGCACCACAACACCAATTACAGCCAGCCCGAAACCACTTCGCTTCTTCATATCGACTCCTTGCATGGACAACAATTTAGCTTACCCTACAGATACAAAAAAGCCAACCCGTTAAGGGTTGGCTTCTCTAACTCACCTAAACTAGGCCAAGATTAGAAGGAAACTCCGTAGTAGAGTGTACCAGCAGCGTGAACCGCTGTGTCATAGCCAACAGAAGCTTCTGCCGAAAGGCCATTTCCGAGATCGTAGCCGATCGCACCATAGAAATCATTGGTGACTCCGGCATTTCCGTTTACATAGCCCACTTTGGCAGAGAGAGCATCAGTGACGGCATAGGCAACCTGGCCCCAGACATCATATACACTGCCACTGGTCTGATAAGAACCCTCAACGTTGAAGGTGAACTTATCAATACCGGTATACTGGACACCACCAGCAAAACCATAGTTGTTGGCATCAAAGGCACCTTTGAACAATCCAGTGAGGACGAGGTCTTTATACCCGGTAAATGATGCGCCGCCGAAAACTACGTTGTTCGGAGTGACCATGTCGAGGTTAGCAAGAACCATCCAGGTGAAGTTTTTGTCGGAGTATTTGGCAGCAACATCAGCATTCTTCAGGACATCAACTGTTGACGTCGCAGTTTCGGAAGCTGGGAAGTTAACGCCAAAGGTCAAATTCTTGACGGTTGGGGTCTCATAGAGAAGACCATAACCAGTGATGCGGTCAAAACCACCAAACTGAGCCACGTTCCAGTAGGGAAGTGTCATGCGGAAATCGCTGTTGCGGAGTTTACCAAACACTGCCTTACCTGCAGTGCCCTTATACCAGACGTTCCAATCTCTCACGAGGTTGAATCCATCAGTAAGCACATCTGCATCACTGATCGCGAAACCATACTTTCCATCTGCGTCACTGGCCTTGAGGGTTAAGACATCATAACCAGACCCATCTCGAGCAAAAACGGACTTTGCATCTTGATCGATCAGTGTTACATGGCCTGACAGACTGACTGCCGTCGTCACCTGTGCGGAGACGGCGCCAACCAGGGCGAATGCGAGAAGCAGGACGATTAGCTTCTTCATGTAGAATTCCTCCTTGCAATATCAGAAGGGGACCAAGCCGACGGCTTGGCTATTCCCTTTCCTAGGTTCTTCTGAAGTATATATCGGCCATTTTTGCCATGTCAAGCACATTTAATTCAAGTTTTATCAGCAAAAAATCATCCATTTTTAATTTTTTCTCATTAATATTTCAAGAAATGTGCCGACACAGACCGCCAGTCAAACTGCCGCCCAAACAGCGAAAAGTCCTATAAAAGCCCCTTTGGGGCGGCAAAAAAACTACTTCCAAAGCCACTTCACGGAACTTGAGCGATGATGTCCTTAAGCCACGGCTTCTTGGCAAGATCACGTACCAAGCCCTCAGCGCGCACCTTATTCACGTAATCGCGGTTTTCAAAATAGTAGTGATAGTTGGTGTGTACATCGTAGGTGCCATTGACCAAGGCATAAGCGTCTTCCGTCATGACAAGCTCCTCATCCGTGGGAATGACAAAAACCCTGACTTTGGAACCTTCCCCCGTGATGTCCAGTTCGGCATTGCGGCACTTGGCAAGCGCATTTTTCTTGGTATCGATAACGATACCGAGCTCCTCCAGGCCCTCCGTGGCAAGGCGGCGCGTCTCCGGGCCCATCTCGCCAACGCCTGCGGTGAAGACGAGGGCATCGACATGCCCGAGCGCGGCTGCATAGGCTCCAATGTATTTCTTTATACGATAACCCTCTACCTGCTGAGCGAGAAGTGCCACCGGGTCACCCTTTTCGGCGGCAAGTTCGATATCGCGGCGGTCTGACCACTTGCCGGTAAGCCCGAGGACGCCGGACTGCTTATTGAGCTTGGCTTCCACCTCGGCAGGAGTGAGTCCCGATTTGCGCAGCATATGGAAAATGACTCCAGGATCGATATCGCCAGAGCGCGTGCCCATCACAAGGCCCTCAAGCGGAGTCATCCCCATCGAGGTGTCGTACGAGCAGCCGTTCTTGACGGCATTAATAGAAGCGCCATTGCCAATATGCGCAATAATCACGTTCGTTTCGAAAGGATCCTTGCCCAAAAGGACCGCAGTACGTTTAGCGTTGTAAAGAAAGCTCGTGCCGTGGAAACCGTAACGGCGGACCATATACTTCTCATACCAGTCCTCTGGCACTGCATAGCGATAGCTCGAGGCAGGCATAGTCTGGTGCCAGGCCGTGTCCATGATCGCACACTGAGGGACGTCCGGGAGCACTGCCTTCGCAGCCTCAACGCCCATCAAATTGGCAGGATTGTGTAAGGGAGCAAGATCGGTGAGCTCGCGGAAAGTATCCAGGAATTCGTCATCGATGATGCTGGATCGGGCAAATTTCGAACCACCGTGCACCATGCGGTGCCCTACCGCCTTGATGCTGCTCATGTCGGAAACGACGCCGACCTCGGAATCGGTAATGGTCTTGAGAATGAGCTCGATGGCCACCGTGTGGGTAGGGCACTCGTGCTCATTTACATAATCTTCTTGGCCACGCGCCTTGTGCGTGATGGAAGAATCGCCAATGCCTATGCGTTCCACAATGCCGGTTGCAAGGACGTCTTTTTTCTCCCAGTCATAGACCTGGTATTTAACGGAAGATGAACCACAATTCAGTGTGAGAATGATCATAGAGGCTCCTATTTCAAATAATGCGGTATTCTATCACCCTGAAACGAGGTACGGCTAGAGAGGTACTAGGGCCAGGGGGGTAAGCGGGCGGTTTGCTGCCTGTGCCTTGCACCATGCTTATAGCGCGCCCTGCTTATAGCGCGCCCTG
>JBDKTP010000049.1:0-9403 GCA_039680115.1 Rectinema sp. | reverse complement strand
CTCCCAATCTGTAAGCATCGATATGATAAAAAGTAAGCCGGCCCCGGTATTCTGCCACAATGGTGTAGGTGGGGGAGGTTATCTCCTCCTCTATGCCCAGCCCTTTCCCTATTCCTTTACAAAGTGTAGTTTTTCCCGCTCCGAGATCGCCCCTCAGGGCAATAACGTTTCGTTCCGGAACTCGCTGTCCTATGGCAAGTCCGAGTTGGAGCGTCTCTTTTCGTGTCTTTGTTATTATTTTCTTCAGAATGGCCCTCGTACATGCATCTAAACTACGGTAAGATTGAAGTATATAGTTTTGTAATTTCCGTGTCGATAGTTAAGAGGTGGCGAGCGGTCGAAGGCTGCAGGGATCGCTGCCGACCCTACCGAGGAGAACGCTATGGCAGAAAACGGACTTTGGTTCACGGCATCAGACGGCAAAAAACTGTCGTACCTCAAGATGCTTCCTAGTGGCCCAGTAAAGGCAGTGGTAGTCGTTGGGCACGGTATGAACGACCACAAAGAGCGTTTTTTGTCATTAGGCCAGGCGCTCGCCGCAATCGGGCTTGCGGTATATATGCCAGACCTACGCGGGCACGGAGACACAGACCAGACAGAGGATAAAGGTTATCTTGCCGACACTGGCGGGTTTGAACGAGTTCTAAAGGATCTTGTCGAGCTTGGGGTCTTTGCAGTCCAAGAGCAGAGTTCTGTTCGCGGGGCACCACTGGGTCTCTATTATTTTGGCCATTCTTTTGGGGCGCTCTTAGGTATGGCCCTTGCGGGAATGTATGGGGAACGCTTTGCCGGCATTGTGCTTTCGGCTCCACCGGAGAAACCAGACTTCTTTACCAGTTTTTTTGGAAGAATAATCGTATGGGTTGGCAAGCATATAAAAGGGCCACATGCGCCGGGCATCCTCCCCAACACAATAACCTTTGGTGGCTATGCCAAGACAGTGAAGAATGCGCGTACCAAGTTCGACTGGCTAACGCGTGATTCAAAGATTGTGGACGCCTACATAGCCGACCCCAAATGCAACTTCGTTTGCAGCTATGGCTTTTATGATGACCTAATGCATGGACTGTCCAAAGTCTACGGAAAGGGGTTCTTGGAAGCCATTCCTAAGTCCTTGCCCATTTACCTGTTCTGCGGTTCAGAAGATCCCGTCATAGGCAAAGAAGCGGGATTCAACACTTTGACTGAGCGATTTCGTGCTTTAGGCTTAAAGGATTTTGAAGCCAAGTGTTACCCGGGCGGAAGACACGAAAGCCTCAACGAGCTGGCAAGGCACGAGGTGTTGCAAGATGTGACGGCGTGGTTCGCAAAACATCTTGCATAATTGGCTTTCTTAGGGCAATAATCTCAATTTGTCAGGTTTTTGGATGGATTTCTCGGCCAGTGATAGGCTGAATTCTGCAGACGTTTTGCCGTATCTTATGCATAGTGAGGCTTCTTGGTGCTCGTTCGTTACGGAAGAGATCAAAATGGAAAACTAGTTCAGCAGGCACTCGTTTATACCGCCGATGAGCATGGAATAAAGCTAAACCAGATTGATCGCGACGCAATTCATATCATAGAGAAGCTTAAGAAGGCGGGGTTTAAGGCATATCTTGTAGGTGGAGCAGTGAGGGATCTTCTGCTTGGTAACTCACCCAAGGACTTCGACCTCGTTACAGATGCGCTTCCAAACCAGATCAGGAAACTTTTTCGAAATTCACGCATAATTGGCAAGCGGTTTAGACTTGTGCACATTTTTTATGGTTCGAAGATCTTTGAAGTGAGCACTTTCCGTTCCAACAAGAACGGCTCGGTCGGGAACGAATTTGGCACGATGGCTGAAGATGTTATGCGACGCGATTTCACCATCAATGCGCTTTATTTCGATCCCACCGACAGCACACTGGTGGACTTCGTGGGTGGCGTAAAGGACATCAGAGCCAAAAAACTCAGTCCCATCATACCCCTAGACCATATTTTCAAAGAGGACCCCGTGAGGATTGTGCGCTGCGTCAAGTATGCTGCCATGACAGATTTCGCTCTTCCATTTAATCTGAAACGGGCCATCAAAAGAGATGCCTCTCTTTTGGCGGATGTAAGCCACTCGCGAATGACAGAAGAGTTTTTTAAGGTTCTTGCATCTGGCAAAGCTGGTCCCATTTTTTCTCTTTTTGGTGAGTACGACCTCATTCAATACTTTGTGCCTGCTTGTTGGGAACGTATACAAAACGACGCAGAATACGCTCAGAGATTGTTTTCTGACCTCGACGCATTGGACGCGCTTCATGTCGATGTCAAACAGAGTGAGATTGAAGGTGAGGGCAGCATAGACGACAAATCCCAAACCAAAAAGAAACTGTCCGTGCTGCTCTCTTATTTTTTGGAATCATACGTGCAGACATATACTCAATCCGTACTTGAGCAGAACAACTTGTTCCAAGAAGTATTGAAAGCGAGCAGGGCTTTCGTTATGCCGCTCAATCCACCTCGAATTGAATTGGAAGAGGCTGTAAAGCTTATTTTGGAGGAACTTGGCCTTGTGCAAAAGCCAAAACCTCCCCGAAAACGAAGCCGAGGACGAGGAAGGACAAAAAAACAAATTCCGGCAACCAGCCAAGCGGTTGATGCAGGAATAAGCGGTGCCCTTCTTCCGGACGTTGTTCCTTCAAATACCGTTCCTGCCGATAGTGCTCCGCCTGGCACACCACCGCCTGCCGGCCCAAAAGAGTAAGGTCCCAAAAGAGTAAGGTTCGGGGCGGATACCTTGACATTTGAGCCTTCATTTTTCACTATAAGGGCGTGAATCCCGAAAAACTCTCCATGCTCTCTGACCAGGAATTGACAGTTCTTGCGGAACGAATGGGTATTTATCTCCCAGAGGGACTGGACCGTCCATTCATAATTGAAGAAATCCTCTCAGCGCTAGAAGACGATGACGACAAAGAGCGTGTCTTTAGTCATGACGGGACTGGACACGTGGAAGAGAAAAAACTGTCGGGAAGTTCATCGGTGCCGTCTCCCGGAATGGACAAAACCGAGATTCCTAGCCGCTACAATGAGACAATGATTCGTATTCTGCCGCGCGATCCAGCCTGGATCTACGCTTACTGGGACATAGCCGAACAGCACCCGGGCCGGAATGAAGAGGACGACACCGAAAGCGATCTCTTCTTGCGGGTAGTGGAACTCGATCCTCGAAGTTCTGAGAAAAAAGACTTTTTCGACATTGCAATTTCTTATGAGGATTGGAAATGGTACATTAATATTCCACAGCCGGGAGCCATATATCGCGTAGATCTATGCCAAAGGCTCAAAGAGAAGAGTAGGGTTCTTGCCAGGTCCAATAAGGTCACTATGCCTGTGTATTTTATTAAGAACTCAGCCAAAATCCCTCAAGTGACCAAGAGCTTGCTCATCTTATCGGGAATCGAAGGGTTACACCTGACTGAACCTCGTGATGAGAATCCTAACAGGATACTCGTGGCCGATGGAGAAGCGGACGGGGAACAGGAATAAAAAGGAAAGCTATGAAAAAGCCTAGTCTTGCACTCGTGCTCAACGCACACTTACCTTTTGTTCGCCACCCTGAATACAAAGAGTTTTTTGAAGAGCGATGGCTTTTTGAGGCTATTTCCGAAACTTACTTGCCTCTCTTGCGCCTTTTTAGGCGACTCGACGCCGACGAAGTGCCATTCAAGTTGACGATTGCGATTTCTCCAACTCTCCTCGCGATGCTCTCTGACAAACTCCTCTGTGATCGCTATTTGCTGTATTTGGCCAAACAGATAGAGCTTGCAACCAGAGAAAAGCAGCGCCTCGCCAACGATCCTATTTTTTCCCAGTTACCAGAAATGTATTTCAATCTCTATTCCCAGAATAAAGAAGACTTCGAACGCCTCTATAGTCGCAACATACTGCAAGGCTTTGATTACTACTATAAAAAGGGCAAGATCGAAGTTATGACTAGCGGCGCAACACACGCTTTTTTGCCGCTTTACCAAGATGAACCTCAGGGAGTATTTGCGCAGATAGAGACCGCCATAGTCGCACATCGCGCAGTCTTTGGGAAGAATCCGCAAGGTTTCTGGTTGCCACAGCTTGGATGGTACCCCGGCTTGGGCGAACTTTTGCAGGAATATGGTCTAAAATACAGTATCGTGACCACGCGGGGTGCGCTTCTTGGAAAACCTACACCGTTTTATGGTTCATTCTCACCAGTCACGAGTCCCTCGGGAATCACGATTTTTGTACGCGATGCGGGAGCGACCAAGGCAGTGTGGTCTGAAACCGAGGGATATCCAGCCGATCCTGCGTATCGGGATTTTTACCGCGATATCGGTTATGATCTGGATACGAGCTACGTCGGGCCTTATCTGGGCGAAGGAATAGAACATAGCTTTACCGAGTTCAAATACTGGGCGATAACCGGCAAGACCGATCAGAAACGCCCATACGAGCCAATCGCCGCTAAGGCCAAGGCTGTGGAACATGCTCATGCTTTTCTTGCCGAACGCAAGGCGGCTGCAAGAGACGCCAGCTTCTGGATGAAAGAGCGCGCGCCGCTCATCGTCTGTCCTTACGATGCGGAGCTTTTTGGCCACTGGTGGTTTGAAGGTCCTCAATTCCTTGAAGCGCTCTTCAGGGCGGCTGCGCTAAAAACTGGCGACGACGACATAGAATTCGTCACGCTTGGGGAGTATGCCGCTGAGCATCTGGATAACCCTGTTTCCGAGCCTGAGTTCTCCTCATGGGGGGAAGGCGGTTATGCGGAAGTCTGGCTGGATGGTTCCAACGACTGGGTGCATAGACACAGTCATAAGGCCATTGAAAGAATGGTGGAACTTGTAGATCGCTTCCCCAACGAGACAGGTCTGCGCGAGCGCATTCTCAATCAGGGGGCACGCGAGGCGCTCTTGACAATGTCCTCCGATTGGCCTCTTCTGCTCCGCTCCGGACAATCGGCGAGCTTTGCTCGTCGCCAAATCGAAGATTCTATCAGCAACTTTACAAAAATCTACGAGATGCTTTGCGCCAACACGGTAGATACCGAGTGGCTCACCAGCCTGGAAAAGCGGAATAATCTCTTTCCGGAGATAAACTATAGGGTTTTTGCGCGCAAACGGTAGAGCGGTGCACGTAAGCAGGTACCTGACTCTGCAGGAGGTTCCATGAATGTGGTTATCATAGGCGCCCAATGGGGCGACGAGGGCAAGGGGAAAATAGTGGACTACCTCGCCCAGGACGCTGGCATTGTAGTCCGCTTTTCTGGCGGAGCCAACGCAGGGCACACAATCGTGCTTTCCGGTACCACCTATGCCTTGCATCTGATACCTTCTGGCATTCTGTACCCGGATAAGACAGTGCTCTTAGGCTCTGGCATGGTAATCGAACCAGCTGCGCTGTTTGCCGAGCTCGACGATCTCAAATCCAAAGGAATCCAGTGGGAAGGGCGCGTTTTCATTTCTGACCGGGCACACCTTGTGTTGCCTCGTTATAGGCAACTCGACAAGGATCTTGATTCAAAGCGGAAACATCCGATCGGAACGACAGGGCGTGGTATAGGCGTAGCATACGCGCTTAAGGCCTCTCGGGACGGAGTGCGCCTGGCGGACTTGGACAACGAAGAGTTGCTTTCAAATCTGGAAGACGAGGACAGGGCGTATCTTGCCCAATGGACGGACAAACTGAGGCCGCTATCGGTGGATTTGGCTTCGTACCTACATCAACACCAGAACTCCTGGACCCTATTCGAGGGTGCGCAGGGCGCCCTCTTGGATATCGACACAGGGACCTATCCCTTTGTTTCTTCCGGGATGTCCTGCGCCGCGGGCGCCGCCGCCCAAGGAGGGATCGGCCCGCGCAGCATCGACCGCATCCTGGGCGTTTTTAAGGCGTACACGACTCGGGTGGGCAACGGCCCCTTCCCGACGGAGTTTACGGACGACACGCCGGGGTCGCTGTCGAACTATATTAGGACGATTGGGCACGAGTATGGAACAACGACGGGGCGCCCGCGGAGGTGCGGATATCTGGACCTTGTGGCGCTTCGCTACGCGTGCATGGTCAACTCCATCGACAGGCTCGTCCTTACACACCTCGATGTCTATGATGCGCTCCCCGAGTTTGAAGCCTGCGTCGGGTACCGGATAGGCGACAAAGTAGTGCAGGATTTTCCCGCGTCCATAAAAGACTTGGAGTCTGCGGTACCCGTCCTTAAGCGGTTTGAAGGCTGGCAGCAACCAATCGAGAATTGCCAGAGTTGGGAAGACCTGCCCCTCAAAGCTAAGGAATATGTCGATTTTATCGAGGACTACACCCAGACGCCTATTTCGATTATCTCGGTCGGCTCGGAACGCCGCAAGACGATAATCAGGGAGAGCCCGTGGATACGATCCTGATACTCGACTATGGAAGTCAATACACCCAACTCATCGGCCGCAGGGTACGTGAATTGGGTGTCTACGCAGAGATTCTGCCAGGGGACACAGCCCTCCCCATTGCCGGGCGTGAGGACACCACAAAGAACCACTATGTAGGCATCATCCTTTCTGGTTCTCCGTACAGCGCTTACGACGAGTCTGCGCCTAAGCCGCATCCTTCGCTCTACCAAAGTACCTTGCCAATTCTGGGTATTTGCTATGGCATCCAGAGGATGACGGTGGACTCTGGAGGAGAGGTGGCGCGCGGCCCGGAACGCGAGTACGGCAAAAAGCCCGTGCACATCCTCGAGCATAAAGTTCCGGAAGCGAGTGCAGGGCAGAGGTCAGCTTGCACCGATGCGCTTTTTGCAGGCATTCCATCCGAATTCTCGAGCTGGATGAGCCACGGCGACTCGATTGTCTTAGGCGGTAATGGCTGGCGGGTCATTGCGGAGTCGGAAGGCGGGATACCTGCGGCGCTCGCCCACGAGACCCTTCCACGATGGGGCGTACAATTTCACCCTGAGGTGAGCCATTGCGAGTATGGCCTCGACATCCTAAGGAATTTTGTCCTTGGCATCTGCAAGGCCACGCCATCCTGGTCTATGGAAACGTACCTTGCCGAGGTTTCTCATGAGATACGTGCGCGAGTAGGGCAGAATCCTGTACTCCTTCTCATCTCTGGTGGTGTAGATTCCACAGTGACTGGTGCGCTCCTCCTCAGAATTCTTGATCCTGAAAAGGTTTATCTCCTCTATATCGATACAGGTCTCATGCGTCAAGGAGAGAGCGAAGAGGTCATGGAAAGCTTAAAGCGACTGGGCGCACGGCACCTTTTTAGAGTCGACGCCGAAGGCCGTTTCCTTTCCGCGCTCAAAGGCAAGGCTGACCCTGAGGACAAGCGGCGTACCATTGGTGACCTTTTTGTGCAAATTCAGGAGGAAGAGGTGGCTCGATTGGGCATACCCGATGCGATTTTGGCCCAAGGCACGCTTTACACCGACTTGATAGAGTCTGGCAAAGGCGTCGGTACCAAAGCACAGACCATAAAAAGCCATCACAATGTCAAAAGCCCGCTCATCGCAAAGAAAAGAGCGGCCGGCCTCGTGATCGAGCCACTGGACCGCCTTTATAAGGACGAGGTGCGGAACCTTGGCCGGCTTTTGGGCTTACCGGAGAGCATCGTCTCCCGCCATCCCTTCCCGGGTCCTGGCTTAGGTGTGAGAATCTTAGGCGAGGTGACGAAAGAAAAGTGCGACATTTTGCGCAAGGCCGACAAAGTCTATATCGAGGAACTGCACAGTCGCGGCCTCTACAACAAGATTTGGCAGGCCTTCTGCGTTCTTTTGCCGGTGCGTGCGGTGGGTGTCGCCGGTGACGAGCGCACCTACGGCTATGTGGTCGCCTTGCGCGCCGTGGTCAGCGAAGATGGCATGACGGCAAGCGTCTATCCTTTTACACCCGAAGACTTAGTCGGTATTTCGTCGGCAATCACGAATCGCAACCCCAGAGTCGGGCGTGTCGTGTACGACATCTCCTCCAAGCCGCCTGCGACTATCGAGTGGGAATAAGTTACTGGCCAGTTCTACTTTGTCAGCAGTTCTGGCTCCTCAGGGTAGCTGTGCAGACTGCCATCGGGAGCGCGCAGAATCCACTTGTCGCCCTCCAGCCGAACGACGCTCTCAGGCAAGTACAGCTTGCCTGACCCGTCGGGCGCATCTACAGCAAACCGCGGTGTCTCGAGCCCGGAAAGAAGCTGGCGCAGTTCGTCGTAGATCTTTAGCCCGCGCGATAATGGAACCCTGAAATGCGAAGTCCCCATGGCAAGATCGCCTTGAAAAAGATAATACGGATCGATTCCGATCTTGGTCAGAGTCGAAAAAAGCTCGACAAGTGTGCTTGTGGTGTCATTTATACCGCGCAGAAGCACTGTCTGGCTCCGCACCGGGATGCCCGCCTTTAGTACCAGATCGATCTTCTCTCTAAAAAGAGGTGATAGTTCGCGCGGATGATTGGTGTGAATAACAATGTGCAACGGCCTGAAGCGCACAAGGAGCTCCAAGAGTCCATCGTCTATGCGCTCAGGAATCGTGATGGGCGCTCTTGTACAGAGTCGCAACAACACATCGCTTCTTCCAGCTCGCAGGCGTGAGAACAGCGCCTCCAACTTCTCGTTCGAGGCGGTGAGCGGATCGCCTCCAGAGACAAGTACCTCCCGAACCTCGGCGTGTTCCGAAAGATAGAGCCTGGCGTTTTCCTGCTCCTCGTCATTCATGAATCCCCTGTCTTCTGGCAAGAGCGAGCGCCTAAAACAATACCTGCAGAACATCGGGCATTCCCCTGTGGTTCGCAGGAGAATTCTGGAAGGATACTGGTGGATTATTCTGGGGAACTTTCCGTGCTCATGTTCGTGCAAGGGATCTTTCATCTCCAAAGGCGACAGAACCTGCTCCATTGGCGACGGCAAAGCCTGGGCTAATATCGGATCGATTGGAACACCGAACTCGTTTTTTTTACAGGATTTATAATCCTCTTCGGCGAGTTCAAGCCAGTACGTAGTGGCTGCAAAAGGAAGCCCCAACGCACGCGTTTCCCAAGGCTGATCACTCGAGCCGCTTTTTGTGTCCCCTTGTACAGACCTAACCCGTTTTCGCATGAGATTTTGCCAAGACTCTTCCATAATTAAGAAACCTAACGGTTTGCTTTAGATTTTTCAACACCTTTACTGTGCATCTTATGCTCACTTTCTTTGGGTTGCGGTGTATTCTTGCTACTCGAGATGCTTAGATTTGGATATATTTAGAGAGAAAAATTGGAGGAATGTGCTGTATGCCCGTGTATAAAAATCTAGCATTCAAGGGAGGAGGTGTTCGCGGTATAGCATACCTCGGGGCGATGGACTATTTCTTTAACCAAGGGTACATGAAGCCTGTAGAACGAGTAGCCGGAACCTCTGCCGGAGCAATCACTGCGTGCCTGCTCTCGCTCAATTTTGAGGATTT
>JBDKTP010000048.1:0-2580 GCA_039680115.1 Rectinema sp. | reverse complement strand
GAAGAACTCAAGCTGCCTAAAGAGCTCATTTTTCTGCCCGTGATCGAGTCGGGCTATTCGCCTTTTGCGGTGTCCAGAAGCGGTGCCACCGGAATTTGGCAGTTCATGCGTAATTCAATATCTGGTTATGATATGGATATTTCCGACTGGTTGGATGATCGCAAGGATTTTATGAAGAGTACCGATGCTGCGCTCCTAAAGCTCAAGGAAAACTATGAGGCACTGGGCGACTGGCCACTGGCCATTGCCGCCTATAACGCGGGGCTTGGCGCCGTATCTCGGGCTGTAAAAGCCTCGGGCAGTGACACTACCGACTTCTGGACGCTCTACGAAAGCAAGAAGCTCTCGCGCGAGCCGCTTTCTTACGTGCCACGCTTCCTCGCAGTCGCATCAATACTTCGTTATCCGACACTCCACGGCTTGCCAGATGAATGGGGCGAAAAACACGATTGGACAACGGTAGAAACTTCGCGCCAAGTGGATTTGAGCATTCTGGCACAGAAAGCGGACATTCCGCTCGACATCCTGAAGTGTGGCAACGCTGAACTGCGCTACAATATTACGCCACCTGTCGACACACATACCGTCAAAGTCCCTGCAGAGAAAGCGGAAGTTGTAAAAACGGTCCTGGAAGACACGAGCGCGCCACTTATGAACTACAATATTTATAAAGTAAAGTCGGGAGACACTCTGAGCAAGATCGCTCAAGCTTACAAGACACCGATCAATCTTATTCTAAAAGCTAATCCTGGTGTTAATGCGAATAAGATAGCAGTAGGACAGACACTCATGATCCCTTGTATCTCGGGCTCGACTGGCGCAGGAGGTTCCACAGCTACGGCCTCAGCCAAAGACTCGACACAGACCGCAACCACAGCTAAATTGAGCTACACCACCTATACAGTAAAAAAAGGCGACACGCTCTCCAAGATTGCATCGCTTTTCTCGACGAGCGTGTCGGCACTAGCACGATACAACGGAATCAGCGCGAATGGCGTACTCAAAATCGGCCAGAAGCTCAAAGTCCCGGTCAAGCAGTAGACTCCGCTCTCGGGCACTTACAGGGCGTGGCTTTGCAGCCGCACCCTGAACCTGCAGCACCCTGTACCTAAAAAAGATCAGCCAGCAAGCATGGCAAAGACCTTTGCATCGCCGATGGCGTTTGCAATGTATGCCGACTCGTTCGGTTGGTGAGCCGTGTCTTCGATCTTGCACCACACGACACAGTCGAAGCCGGCCTTACGCAAGTACGCGCCTACCGTGCCTCCACCAATGCCAATCGGTTTGGCATCGACGCCGTAAACTTCCTTAACGGCTTTCTTAAGGGCGAGCACGACCGGTGCATCAGCAGGCGTCGCGCGCGATTCGTTGGCCTGTAGAATCTCGAGTTCAACCTTAACACCGTATTCTTTTTCAATTGCCTCACACTGCCTGCGCACTTCTGCGAGCGCCATATCCACAGGGTATTGTGGCAGGATACGCATATCGACATAAAAGACGTCTTCGCCAGGGATGGTGTTGACGTTTGGAACGTTTGCCTCTTTCTTGGTTGGGTTGATCGTGGTCCGGTCCGGCGAAAAGAGCGGATCGCGCGCTGTAAAAACACTCTTTTCGAGTGAATGAATGCGTAACACAAGGTCACTTGCTGCAAGGAACGCGTTATTGCCTTTATCCGGCATGGCGGCGTGCGTCTGCTGGCCTTTTGTGATCACCTTAAGCCAGCAAATGTTTTTCTCCGCCACCTCGATTTCAGTTGCGTCGACACTGCCACCATCAGGGATTACGATTAGATCGCCCTTCTTGAAAATATCGTAATTATCAATAATATGCTGAATTCCGAATTTTGAGCCAACTTCCTCGTCCGCCACAAAAAGCAACTTGATCGTTCTTTCCGGCACGATGCCCTGCTTGAGAAATCCAAGCGCCGTCATGACTCCGGAGACAAGACCCTGCTGATTGTCTTCCACGCCACGCCCGTACATGATCCCGTCTTTGACCACAACCTTCCACGGGTCAGTTTTCCAGAGCGAACGCTCCCCCTCCGGCACCACGTCGAGGTGCGCCATGATCCAAAGCCGAGCATTATCGTCTTTGCCAGGAATCGTGGCGACCATGTTTGGCCTCACTCCGCTCGGCACACGCGAATCTTTCGCGTCCATGTGGACAATATCCGTTATGCCATTGGCGCGGAGCCATTTCTCCAGAGCAATCGCCTTGTCCAGTTCTCCTTGCCCACCTGACTCCGGCGCAATGGCTGGAATGGAGGTTAAGAGGCTTTCCAGTTCGACGACCTTGTCCGCCGAATTCTCAATCCACGACATAACCTTTGCATTCATCATAAACTCCTTAAATCATTGTAATAATAAAAGTTAGAATTAAACTTCAGCAACGCTCCCGTCTATTGAGCCTTTTGTGTTTTTGAGCCTTTTGTATTATTGAGCCTTTTGGTGGCCCTCATAGGCGCGCCAGGTGGTCTCCAAAAGCGTATCCAAGTCAGAATAATGAGGCTCCCAGCCCAAGACCTCGCGGGCCTTAGCGCTCGATGCAACAAGCCGCGCTGGGTCACCCTTGCGCCTATCG
>JBDKTP010000047.1:0-16630 GCA_039680115.1 Rectinema sp. | reverse complement strand
ATTGCCTCCATGTACGGTGTTCAGACGCCGACCATTAATCTGATAATAGACCTTGCAAACCTAATGCTGAATCAGGATTTTCGGGCTAACGGTCGAACAGTACATACCTTGGGCATCGAAGGATTGTCGGTGGAGGACCTTCACCGTCTCGTCACAGAAGGTTGACTACGTGGTCAACACGGAGGAATGAAATGGGCGAAATCATAACAAGCGTAGCTCAGTGGTTTGACAGTCTGCCCTCGGTCATAAGGGCTGTTTCTGTTTTTCTGGTAGGCTGGGGTGTTGCAAAGCTCCTCAAAACGATAATACCGGCTTTCCTGGTATGGCTAAAGTTCGATGTTCTGGCAGAGAGAATCGGCTTTAAGGAGTTTCTGCGCAAGGGGGATGCGCAGTACGTGCCTTCCAAACTGATTGGAGTGATTCTGTACTGGACTGTGTTTTTGCTCACGCTTGCCAGAGCCGCAGCGCTACTCGACAGTCGGGTCTCGGCATCAATCTCGTTGTGGCTGGCCGGCGCAATCCCTACCATACTTGCGACAGTTATAACCGCAGTGATTGGCGTTTTTGTCGTTAAGTTCCTGTCAAACTTCGTGAGAACTATCATGAATAACGCGGGACTTGCCTCGGCAACAATGGTCCAGAGTTTTATCAGAGTGTTGGGATATACAATCGTAATAATAATGGTAATTGGACAACTCGGCTTTGAGTCGGTTGTCAACATTATTCTGCTCCTGTTGGTTGGTTCTATTGCCTTGGGTGTGGCCATTGCAATCGGTCTTGGGTGCAAGGATATTGCCCGCCGGTATGTGGAGGATTTTCTGCAGTCAATGAGAGAACGCGAACGCGCGTCCCACAGAACTGATCTGGAAGGTTAGATAGGTTAGATCTGGAAGGTTAGGCGCCTGGGATAGCTTCCCGCGGGCCCTCATTTCTGGCTAGAATGATTTCGTGATGCAAAGACCAGTTGAGCATGAAGAAGCCCGCGTTGCCCGTGTTGTGGTGGTGGGTGGAGCAAATGTTGATATTCAAGGTTTTTCCTTTGGCGATTTCGTTCCCGCAGATTCCAATCCGGGCAGGATTGTCCGGTCATCTGGCGGGGTGGGGCGGAATATTGCAGAGAACCTCGCGCGACTTGGCATGGAAGTATCGCTCTTGACTGTATTTGGCGATTCCGAAGACGGGCAAAGGCTGCGCAGGGAATGTGATGCCGCAGGTATAGATGTTGGCCCCTCGCTTATTGTGCCTGGTCGCACACCAACCTACCTTGCACTCATGGACTGCAACGGTGCGCTCATTGGAGCTGTTGCGGACATGGATGCAATGGAAAAACTCACTGTCCCCGAAATGGAAGATCGAGCAGGGCTCCTGGATGCAGCTTCGTTCATAGTGGTCGACACCAATATACCCAAAGAGACGCTTGACTGGCTCGTGAGCCGCTATGGTACTGCTCAATGCGGCATTAACCCGGGTATTGCCTCGGTGTCCAGCGACAACAATCTTACTGCCCAGGTTTTGCACAAGCCTTTCCTTGTTCTGGATCCTGTCTCTTCTGCCAAGGCGAAGAAAGCTGCTGGTATGCTCGGAGCCTTTGGTCTTGTCAAACCTAACCGTTCAGAATGTGCTGTGCTTGCGGGAATTAAGAGCGAAGATCCAAAGGATTTGTGCAAGGCTCTTCGGGACAAAGGACAAAGTCCTAAAGAACTCTACCTTTCCTTAGGAGAGCAGGGGCTCTTTTGCTGCGTGCAAAATGGTCAAACACTGTCGGTAGAATTACCACCACCATCTCGTTGTCCAAAGCCGATCAATCGTTCTGGAGCAGGGGATGCTGCGTTGGCCGCGCTTATCTGGGCGACCGACCAAGGCTTCCCACTCAGGGACAAAGCACAGTATGCTTTAACGGCATCTATTCTGACCGCCGCGTCAGAAGACTCGGTTTGCAGGGATCTTAGCGAAGCGCGATTGTTGCAGGAAAAGCAACGCATGTTCGATTTTGGGTCCGATTTTGGATTTGATGTCGAAGAAGAAGGAGAGAAAAAATGAACAAGTATCTCGATATTGCAGATGAAGTTAAGGCAGCTTTGGATGCTGGCCAGCCTGTTGTGGCCCTGGAGTCTACAATTATAAGCCACGGGATGCCATGGCCGCAGAATCTTGAAACCGCCCTTGCAGTGGAAGAGGTAATTCGCAAGAAGGGTGTGGTGCCTGCGACTGTAGCGATCCTGGATGGAAGGCTTAAGGCGGGTTTAAGCAAAAATGAGTTGGAAACCCTCGCCCAAAAAGGGCAAACCGCAACCAAAGCCTCCAGGCGTGATTTTCCCCGTTTGCTTGCAGGCCGAGGTCTTGGTGCGACGACTGTGGCTGGTACCATGATTGTTGCCTCGATGGCAGGAATAAAGGTCTTTGCGACTGGGGGCATTGGCGGCGTGCATAGAGGGGCAGAAACTACCTGGGATGTGTCCGCGGATTTGCAGGAGCTGGCCAGGACGAACACGGCCGTGGTTTGTGCAGGTGCAAAGTCAATTCTCGATCTTGAAAAGACACTGGAATACTTGGAGACTTTGGGCGTTCCCGTAATCGGATATGGGACTTCCGAGCTGCCGGCATTTTTTACGAGCAATTCAGGACTCTATTTGGAAGAACGGGCAGACAGCCCCGAGGAAGTGGCGGGAATGCTCTATGCCAAGTGGGCCGCAGGCTTGCAGGGGGGCGCCATTATCGCCAATCCTATACCGGCACAATATTCAATGCCAAAAGAAGTTATAGATCCAGCAATTGCACAGGCGGTGAATGAAGCTTCAAGAACCGGTGTCAAGGGCAAAGCGCTGACACCGTTCCTTCTTAAGCGCATTACCGAGCTGACAGGTGGTGACAGTCTGGAAGCCAATATTGCACTTGTGAAGAACAACGCTTCTGTTGCTGCGGATATCGCACTTGCGTATGCACGTATGGCAAGGGAATATGACTGATATTTAATATATATATAAGCATATATAGTGGATTTTGGAATAGAAACTCAACTATTTCAGTCTTGACCATGCCCATCTAAGGCGATAGTATCTGCCGCACGCGGTCGTAGTCCACCCGCGAAATCAAAACAGGAGGTACTCCCATGGAAAGGGAGCGTGCAAGCTATTCTCCTCTTTTTCTGACGGAATTTGCGCTTTTTCTGACGAGTCTGCTCATCTCGAACATAATCGCAGGCAAACTGATTCAGGTTGCAGGCATTGTCCTGCCTGCCGCGGTCATTCTCTTCCCCATCACGTATATCCTGGGCGACGTGTTCACCGAAGTCTACGGTTTCCAGCGCACACGGATCATCATCTGGTTGGGCTTTGCGGCCAACCTTTTGATGTCGCTCTTGTTCTTGGCTACGATAGCGCTGCCATATCCTCAATTTTTTAAAGACCAGGGGGCGTTCGCTACCGTGCTCGGCATGACGCCGCGAATCGTCTTCGCTTCGCTTGTGGGGTATTGGGCAGGTGAATTTGGCAACTCCATCGTGCTTTCCATAATGAAAAAGACGATGGGCGGCAAATACCTTTGGATGCGTACTATTGGTTCGACCATAATTGGGGAAGGGCTGGACACGGTGCTGTTTATCGGTATCGCGTTTTGGGGTGGCATGCCAACCTCAGCGCTCCTACAGATGATGCTCGCCCAATATCTTTTCAAAGTGCTTTACGAGGCGCTTTTTACGCCGTTGACGTACTTTGTTGTTGGAAGAGTGAAAAAGCTCGAGGGTGTCGACGTCTACGACAATGGAGTGGTATACAATCCTTTCAGATTGAGAAAATGAATAGTCAGATGCGTGAATGATGCATCAATGCTCATTAGGAGGCTGTTGTGGCAGAGAATATAGAGAAAGAAAGCTACGAATTCAAAGCGCTGGGCAGATCCACCCGACAACCCAGCCGAACGCTCGAGACCTTCCCCACGCCGGCTGGTGTGGACAAAGTTGTACTGGAGAGCGACGAGGTTACAAGCCTTTGCCCTGTGACGGGGCAGCCAGATTTTGAAACGGTTCACATCGAGTTTGCGCCCGACAAATATTGTATCGAGTCAAAAAGCCTTAAACTCTATCTGTGGTCCTTCCGAGAAGAAGGCCTGTTTTGTGAAGCTTTTTCTGCTCGCGTTGCCAAGGACATTTACGAGGCTTGCGCGCCAAAGTGGGTCAGGGTTGTGGTGACGCAGCGGCCCCGTGGCGGTATCACGATAAGCGCGGAAACAACGCTGCCAAAATAAGCTTTAGTGTCTCTGGCTATTCAAGGTCGGAAAGCCCTTGTATCATCGGTACAAACGCAACTTCCATGAGGTCTTCGACCATAAGGTCATCGCCATTTCGCGTAATGCGAACGAGGCTCTGTGCCCCAAAGTCTCCCATTGGCAAAATCATTCTTCCGCCATCTTCGTTGAGTTGTCCAGCAAGAAGCGGTGGAATAAACGTTGGAGCGGCTGACACAAGAATTGCATCGAAAGGTGCACCAGCTGAAAACCCATTGTATCCATCGCCAATCATGATTCTGGCATTCCCAATGTTAAGCTCATGCAAGAGGCGTTCAGCACGAAGCGCTAGCGGCGCAATGCGCTCGATGCTCACAACTGTATCGGCAAGCATAGAGAGCAGAGCGGTCTGATAACCCGAACCCGTCCCCACCTCCATCACGTGTTCGCTGCCGGTTAGGAACAATGCTTCCAACATGTACGCCACCATGAAAGGCTGAGAGATTGTTTGGCCAAAACCTATAGGCAGTGGGCAGTCGTCGTACGCATAATCGCTATAAGCCTCAGGGACAAAAAGATGGCGGGGCAGGGTTCGCATGGCTAAAAGGACACGTCTATTCTTGATTCCTCGTGCAACGATCTGCCGCTGGACCATAGTAAAGCGTTCGGCTCGCCGATCTTCAAAAGCACTAATCAGATTATTCTCCAAAATGCGCACGACAGTTCATCGTGCCTGTTCTTTGTAACTGCCGCCTTTTCATAGGGATTCTTTGTGCGGCCTGGAGCCGTAGTGGATGCGGCCTAGAGAAATGACTCCGCATACTGATCCGCAAAAAGAGCAGGCTGGCCACCAGTATTCCAGAAAAGGACTTTTTCGTTCTGACCGAAGAAACCCTTCCGTATAAGATCTATCATACCGGCAGCAGCTCGGGCGGTATAGACGGGGTCAAGCAGGAGCCCCTCAGTACGGGCAAAGAGCCTTATTGCATCTTTCTCGGCGCTTGTAAGCACGCCGTAGCCTGGTTTGCAATAGGCGTCGTTCGCAAGCACGTCGTCGGGCGCAAAATCTATGCGGTTGCCAATGAGCCCCGAGGCCTGCGACGCCAGTGCACTCACATGCTCCTTGAGCCAAGCTTCGGACTCATCGATGCTTATGCCAAGCACCTTGCCCTTGAAGCCGAATACCCGCGAACCAAGGACTAGACCGGCGTGGGTGCCGCCCGACGACGTGCCAAACACGTACCAGTCGAACCTTTCTCTTTGCCTAAGCGTCTCCTGAACAGCGAAAGCATAGCCCAGAGCGCCGACCGGGCTTGAACCGCCATAGGGAATGAAATACGGTTTCTCACCGTCTGCCTCAAGTTTCTTGAACGCTTCTTCCTGAACATGCTCGCGGTCCTTGCGGTCGGCTACCCACATTATCCGCGCCCCAAAGAGCTTGTCCAACAGCAGGTTTGCAGATGGTGTATCCGGTGGAGCACCATTGAGCACAAGGATGCACTTAAGGCCAAATTTGGCCGCAGCCGCAGCGGTTTGTCTGCAGTGGTTGGATTGTGCGGCTCCTGCGGTGATGAGAGTCTGCGCGCCTTTTTCCAACGCATCGGCCACGAGGAACTCCAGCTTACGTGTCTTGTTGCCGCCAAAGGCGAGGCCAGTGGCATCGTCACGTTTTACATAGATCTGTGGCCCTTCAAGTTCATCGGAAAGCCTCACGAGCTTCTCAATTGGGGTTGGAAGGTGAGCGAAATGGATGCGCGGAACCTGTCTCATAAGCCTGCCTCTTATTCCTTTCCTGAGTGTTTCTGTACTTCACAGGTGGTGCTGGACTTTTCAGCCTAAACGTGGCCGCGCGTGCTGGCTATCAAGCGTAGCTGTGCAAGCCGGTCATGAGGAAGTTTACACCCAAGAACGTGAACATCGCAACAAAGAATCCAATGATGACCAGGGCGGGCACTAGCTTACTTGTGTTTTTGCGTACCAGTCGCAGGTGTAGGTATGCGGTATAGGTCAGCCAGGTTATCAGCGCCCAAGTCTCCTTTGGATCCCAGCTCCACCAGATTCCCCAGGCCTTTTCTGCCCAGATTGCTCCAAAAATGAGAGCTCCCGCAGTAAAAATGGGATATCCAACAGCAATGCTCGTATATGTTGTTCGGTCATAGTTTTTTGCTTTGTCCTTATCCTTGGTGAGGAGCTGCAAGATGGCGCTGACAAAACCGACAGCAAAAAATGCCTCTCCGATAAAGGTGAACGAAACATGAAGGATGAGCCAACCGGATTGAAGGGCTGGTACTGGTGGTTTTACCTCAGACGGCGCAATTGGAGAACTTGCCAGCGCAAGAAAGATGATGGCAATGATGGTGGCACCGAAAGGAAGCACTCGATTTTCACGTGACCAGTTAAAAAAACGCATGGCAAACGCAAGCAGCGAAAGTAAACAGGCAAGGAACACAAGTGACTCAAAAAGTCCTGTCAGTGCAATAAATTGAATCGCCACACTTCTTCGAATGATCTCGATAAGGAGTAAAACTCCGGCAGCTAAAGAAAGCCATGAGGACACTTTGTCCGGCGCTGCTTTGGTCTTGAAAAAATGCACAATTTGAATAATGAGGCTTACAATAAGTAAGATAAACGCAGATGTTGCAATCATATTACCAATCCTTTGAGTTTTTGAACGTACGTGAGAAATACTCCTATAGCCACAAGCACGAACCCAGCTACGACGTAGGGGTATCCCTTGTCCGACACGACGGAGAGCCCGGAGATTGACTTCTCAATTGTACCTTTATAAATAAAGGGCCCAACTTTATCTCCTTCATTCGCCTTGACCACGAGGCGTTTGCCACGATCTTCGACTAGAAAAACTGGATTGTTCTGGTTTGCGCTAGCCAAGAGCGAGGCAGGTGACTGTGTTTGGGAGGGATTTTCATCTGTGTTAATTGCCATAAAGAACACAAAGCCACCCGTGGTAGGTTGTCGCATGCCTTGCTGCAGGGTTATCTCCATCCCGGTTGGGTCAAGCAGTACTACCTCACTCTCGTTTTTCCAGTATTTCTGGTAGATCGAGTAGCCATGCTCCCGCAATGGGGCATTAACCTTGATCTGGCGTTGTGTTTGGGTATGCGTGCCGACGGTGACCGTAGAGACCCAGGTTTTTGGCCTGCCATCGGGGTACGTCTCAAAATCGAAGTCTGTGAGGGTGAGTGTGGATCCATCTGGTAGCGCACTAGATTGCCCCTCTTGCAGCTCAATTATGTTCTCTGTCCTTGTGCGCGCCGTCAGGACAGCACCAAAAAGCAAAATGAGGATTCCGACGTGGAGAATGTCGGGTCCGTGGCGCCGCTTTTTCCATGATTTTCCCAATTCTTGAGTGAGTCTGTGAAACGTACAGACCGTTAGGTTCACTGCAAAGAGCGCAGTCGTGATCAGGAACACTATGCTAGAAAAAACGCGATTGAAGCCCAATAAGACAATCAGCTTACCGATGCTGCCGCCAAATTGCGCTGGGTAGAAATCAACCGGCTTACCCTGTGGTACAACCCCTCCGACGATGGCAAGCAGAACAAGTATAGCCAAAAGCACTATGGCTAACTTCACTGAACGAAGTGTATCGTAGAATCTGTCCAGATAAGATTTCATTGTAAGGTTTTGCTCCGCCTCAGTGTTGAGATGTCAACAAAAATAAGCGGGGTGTTTGGCCCCGCTTCTCAAGAAGATCACCTGAAAAAAACGTTTCCCAAAAGGATAAGCGGAAGATCAGTGCGGTTCGTGACAGGAAGTGCAGCTCATCTTGCCAACCTGTTGAGTCTGATGGCACGACAGGCAACCTGCGGTCTCTTCACTGACTTTGAATGCGGGAACAAACTTACCAGCTTTCCATGCGTTGAGCATGAGCACAGCCTTATAGGCTATGTCCCCGGACAAGCGTGCGCAACGCTCCTTGCGTTCGGCGGTGGGCTCGGAGAAACCTGAAGCTTTGATCCATTCGGCCACCGAGGCGTGGCAAAGAGGAGAATTAGACACGCTCGTTGGAAGAGCGACGGCAAGATACTGCTGATTCGTGTCGTACTTGTATCCTTTAGCCACGGCGACAGCATTTGCTTCAGCGGTTGGAAATTCTGTAATTGTGTACCAGCCAATGAGATCCCCTAAGATCGCGTTGACATCTGCATCTGGAGCCACAAGGTTGATAGCAGCACCTGCACCGTTGAGTGCGCCGCAAAGAGTTCCCCAGCTTGCAGCACCCCCGCGCCCATAACCCAACATCCGTAAGGGAATTTGATTATAAGGACCACCCACTTTGTCGCGCAGCAGGGTAACGATTGAAAAAAATGTGGCAAAAGCACAGCCCGACTTGTAGTACCCAGCGTGTGCCAAGAGACGCGCCTCATCTGGATCCAGCTCGGCATAAGGCAGTGGAGTTTCTGCAACCTTGCCGCCCTGGGCTTGTGCGCCGGCAATACCTGTTCCAAGCATCAATGTGCCGGCAGCTATACCAAGTCCGATTCCTGTCGTTTTAAGAAAGGTCCGGCGGGAGACGCTTTTTTCCAGAATATTCTTCTCTTCTGACATCCTTTTCCTCCGTGGGGATAAACATTTCTGAATAATCATAGACTGAAGCGATATATCTGTCAAATCATATTTATATGTTTTTAACGAAATCGCTATCTATTCTTATTCTGAAACTTGTGATAAAATAATCAACCTTAAAGTATAGTGAAGGCCATCGTGTGCTAACTGATGAAGGATTCAACAGACAGGGTGAAAGGGAGAAGGAATTATGATAGGCACTAATGAATTATTGGTTATAGCCTTAGTTGTTCTCGTTCTGTTTGGGGCCAGTGCAATTCCTAAGTTTGCGCGATCTTTGGGGCAGGCAAAGAAAGAATTCGACAAAGGCGCAAAAGAAGGATTTGAAGAAAAGGATGCAAAAGAAGCTGACAAGAAGGGTGGGGGTTCAGAAGGCGACGGCAAACAAACAAACGCGTAGCTCTGTATTCGGTTTGATGTAAGTTCTTATTATCACATACGTTATGGAAAATTCAAACCCTAAGGATATGACTGTACTCGACCACATCAACGAGCTGAGACGGCGTTTGCTGATCTCGATTGGTGCTTTTTTGGTCTGTGCGGTTGTAGCCTTAGTCTTTTACAAGAATCTGATTAGTCTGTTTACCTCTCAGTTTGAGTCGTTGCAAAATGGCTTAGGTGCAACGCTCTTTGCCAATTCAATTGCAGAAGGATTTTTGGTCCAGCTGAAAACGGCTGGCATTTTTGGTCTCATATTTTCGCTCCCCGTTCACATAGTCAATATAGTTCAGTTCATTTTCCCTGCTATGGATGCCAGGTATCACAAGGTCGTTGTGGCAGGATTGGTGTGCAGCTTTTTTCTTGCAGCTTTTGGTGCTTACGTCGCCTATTTTCGAATAGTCCCTTTTTCGATTAACTTTCTGACGAATCAGGTTTTCATTCCAAGCCGAGTTGGAATCCTGCTGAATTTCCAACAGAGCATCGATTATGTACTCTCGTTCCTCTTATGGGCGATCATAACATTTCAAGCACCAATCGTACTTGAAATCCTCATGATGTTTGGTGTTTTGAAGCGGAAGGCTTTGCTTCACGCGAGCCGATACGCAATTGTCGGTATTGTAACCCTTTCAGCTATTGTGACGCCTTCCGTTGACCCGGTTAGTCAGCTTTCGATAGCTGCGCCTTTGGTACTGCTTTACTATCTGGCTATTCTGGTGGCAAAGGTTTTTGATTGGGGGAAAGACTGATGTTTGGAATAGGCTGGTCTGAGTTTCTGGTGATAGTCTGCATAGTGATTATCTTTATTAGGCCAAAGGACTTACCAGCGATTCTTCAGAAAGTTGGAAAGGCGTACGGACAGCTGAAGCGGGCATATAAGGAGATCGTCTCAGTCAAGGACCAATTTGTCAAAGAAATGAATGCAGTAGCAGCCGAGAACGCTCCAACGCAAGACTCTGCGACAGAAAGTGTCACGACGCAAACTGCTGCGGCCCAAAATGCTGTGGCGAGTGAAAGTGCGTCATCCCAAAACAATGATTCTGCCTCAAGTCAGTTGGAAGATCCAAATGCGACTTTTGATACTGCCAGCAGTGATGCGCCCGGCGACGAACATCTGTATAATGAGAGCCATGAGGAGCTGATATGATACAAGAAGGTGATCGAGCGCCCGATTTTGCGCTTAAAGATGCCAATGGCAAATTATGGACCTTGGCTGACTTTAGTGGCGAGACTTTCGTGCTGTATTTTTACCCGAAAGACAATACGCCGGGTTGCACTAAGGAAGCGTGCAGTTTTCGGGATCAATACAGTGAATTCAAAAAGCGCGGCATCGACGTTGTCGGCGTAAGCGCCGATTCGGAGAAGTCGCATCAGACTTTTGCGGAAAAACAGCATCTGCCCTTTGTTCTGCTTTCCGACCCGGAAAAGAAAACAATCGCCGATTACGGCGCCTATGGCGAGAAAAAGCTCTACGGCAAGACCTACATGGGCATTTTGCGCTGCACGTTCATAATTGGCGGCGACGGCATCGTGAAGAAGGTATTCCCCAAGGTTTCACCTGCAGGACATGCCGAGGAGATCCTGGTTGCACTGTAATCCACGCCATCCTGTGAGGTAGCTCATCCCGTGTGACACTATGATCCCTTATGATGGGTCCACCTGGCGCGATCAACTTAGTCCATCATTTGACCTAATTCGTTGTTTGGCTTGGAGGACTTAACACGACGAGAACGACGCCGGGTAAGATAAATATCTGACATTGTAAGTTGCAAACGCAATGATCCTGAATTATAAGGTACTCATAGGAGGACCTCATGAATACAGTGGCGCTCTTGATTGTCGTGGCTTACCTGCTCGTCATGCTCGGCGTCGGTTTCTGGACCAACAAGAAACTCGTAAAAACGAGCACTGATTACATGCTTGCAGGGCGGTCGTTGCCGATGCTCATTGTGGCCTGCAGCCTCGCCGCGAACAACATCGGTGGAGGAT
Source organism: Rectinema sp. (assembly GCA_039680115.1). Taxonomy (GTDB): domain Bacteria; phylum Spirochaetota; class Spirochaetia; order Treponematales; family Rectinemataceae; genus JAFIHQ01. The sequence continues at coordinate 5,395 of JBDKTP010000047.1, read as the reverse complement.
CAACGAATGGACTTGTGAACAGGGCATTCGGCTCCTGGGGTATTTCAGCTTTCTGGTATGTGATGGCAGCTTCTATAGGGCTTATTCCAATGATCTTTTTTGCACCAAAACTGAGAGGCGTCATGGCCTTCACAATTCCGGAAGTTGTCGGGAAGCGTTTTGGAAAAACCGCGCACATAATATCGGCTGTTCTCAATATCATTTCGCTCTTCTGTCTTACTGCTTCGCAGATACTTACTTCTGGAGTAATACTTTCGGTGCTCATCGGCCTTGATCTCAATCTGGCGATCATGCTGGCGGCAGGATTTACCATTATCTATACCACAATGGGAGGACTTTGGGCCGACGCAATTACCGATCTTTTCCAGTGGGTGATTATTTTCGTTGGCTTACTGATTGCAATTCCTTTTGCCGTGAATGCGGCAGGTGGCTGGGATTCTATGATGACAAGTTTGCCTAGAGAAAAACTTCAGCCTTTTGGCACGCTCGGGTTTTTAGGAGTATTTTCTCTGGTAATCAATTACTTCTTAACCTTTACGGCGGGGCCAGAAATGGTCTCGCGCATTTTCTCAGCGAAGGACGCCAAAGCGAGCAGGAACGCACTCATCTGGGCTGCGATATTCATGGGTGTTTTTTCGTTTATCCCGACCCTCATTGGACTTGCAGGATATGCGATAGATCCGAATATGCCTTCCAATCAGGTTCTTGCCAACGTCATTTTTGGCCACACACCGGTATGGGTAGCAGGTATGGTCTCTGCTGCCATAATTGCTTCTACCATGTCCAGCGCGGACTCAGACATGCTCTGTGCCTCGACCATTTTCACCAAAGACTTGTTGCCATACTTCAAGAAGGACGTAGCGGACAAGACGCAAATACACATTGCGCGAGTGCTCAATGTCATCATAGGGCTTGGGGCGATGTGTATCGCACTCTTCAAGATCGACATTATTACCTTGAATGTGTTCTCCTTTATGCTCCGCGCCGCCGGTCCGATCGCGGCCTTCCTGCTAGGGCTCCTCTGGAAGAAGGCGGGCAGGGCAGCCGGCCTTGTCTCGATTGTGCTTGGCTCTGCTGTCGGTATTGGCTGGCAGATACTAGCAAACCAGATGAAAGTGGATAATCCGTATGGCTTCTTGCCAGTCGTTGTGGGGTCTGCAGTGAGTTTCATCAGTTTTGTCGTCGTAACCTATATCGAGCGGGCGTTGAAACGTGCCCCGGCACCGGAGCTCACAATAAAGGAATAGGGCGGTTTGGATGGCTGAGGGGTAGAACGACAGAGAACCAGAGTAGCAAAGTAATGGAGCGACAGAAGGTGTGCGCTACAAACTAAGCAATTAGGCGAGTGAAGTTGTCTGAAAGGGGCATCTATCGGTGCCCCTCGTTTTTTGCAGACAGTAGGTAATATTTTATTGACAATGTGGACAAGCCGTGTTTTACTTTCTCTTGGAAAATAATTATTTCCAGGAGGCATCTATGAGGATGACTAAGATCGGACGAGGGTTCCTCGTCGCGACTGCTTTATTGTTTGTTTTGCCTTTTGCAGGCTTTGCTCAATCCGGCGAGATAGTGCTCAAATGGCCTTGTATCTGGGTCGGAAAGGACTCCAAAGCTCCTGCCGTAGCGGAGATTGTTGATAACTTCAACAAAGCCAATGCCGGCAAGATCAGGGTTGAAATTGAGCCTTCAAACGACTACAACGCCTACGAGCAGAAAGTAAGAACTGCAATCATGGCGGGCGTTGCGCCTGGTGACATCTTTACGCTCAAACTCAATGCCTCAACGAAGGAGTTCTATTCAAGTAACCTCTTGATGGACTTCAGCAAGGATCTAACAGGGGAGTGGAAGAACAGCTTTGATCAAGCTGCTCTTCAACAGTCGATAATTGGCGGTAAACTCAAGACCTTGCCGATTGAGACCGGGGTTCTTCCTCTCTGGTATAACGGCGATCTACTGAAGAAAGCCGGCGTTAGCAAGATTCCTCAGACCATTGACGAGCTCTGGACTGCTATGGATAAGCTAAAGGCTGCTGGCATCTATCCTTCCAGCCAGATGTCTGGTGATACCAATGCCTGGACGAGCATGATCTGGTTCTCCTGGTTTGCAACCTCATTCGGCGGCCCAGATGTTTGGGATAAGCCCTTTACCGACAAAGCCTTCGTTGAATCTGCAAAGCTCATGAAACGACTCTTTAACGATTACACGACGCCAGATGCTATCGGCGCGAGTGCGGGCGTCTCTGGCGGGCACTTCCTTGCTGGTCGGACGGCGATTTTCTCAAACGGTCCTTGGTATGCAGGACGTGCTGACCTTAGAGCGACAAGTTTCTTCCCGAGCATCGTAATTGCGCCAGTGCCGCCTGCAGGACCATACAAAAACATCATCATTAGCCGTTTGCAGGCTAACATTGCTGCAGGCGAAACCAAAGATAAGGCAAGACACGATGCAATCATCTCCTTCCTTAAATACTTTACGAGCAAGAGCAACATGGCCAAGCTCGCAGAAAGTTCCGGATCAATGCTTGCCGTTAATTCGGGTTACGTGCCGACAGATCCATTACAAAAGCAATTCTATGACCTGGTTGGAAAAGGATATCAGACTGCTAACGACCTAGAAGCCGCACTTGGAGCAGAGGCCACATTGGAGTTTACTCAACAGCTTTCCGCGCTCGCCCTGGGCAAGATAACGCCAGAACAGTTCTGTTCACTTGTCGAGAAAAAAATCGATCGCTAAGTCGCATCTGATTTAAGCAGCTCTTCCTGTCTCCTTCGAATGGGAGATGGGAAGAGTTGCACTGGTAATTACAGATGGTGTTCTCATCTCTGAGATTGATTTGGTATTCTGTTTCCTGCCTTGGTACACCATGATCTGTTGTTAAGCCTGAGAGGAAGAATGATGAAAAGACATAATGCCAATAGGTACTGGATCGCTTTGTACCTGGTGCCGATCGTGGTTTTGTTCGGTGCTTTTTTTGTCTACCCATTGTTTTTTAACATCTACACGAGCTTTATGAAATGGAAAGGCTCAAGCGAGATGACCTGGAACAATTTTGCGAACTATTGCAAGCTTTTTAGCGACGATACATTTTTGCTTGCGATAAAAAACAATGTCATCTGGGCACTTTCTCAAGGGTTTATTCAGGTGCCTTTGGCTGCGCTTATTGCACTGATGCTCGCGCGCGAACCTAAGGGTTGGCGGGTGATGCGCACTGTTTATTTCCTACCTAACGTTATTTCGACGGTAGCCATAGCAATGGTTTGGGTCGCGCTCTATAACCCGCAATATGGCTTTATCAACGCGATTCTCAAGCTTTTTGGTGGTGAACCAAGGAATTGGTTAGGAGATCCAAGCACGGCATTGGCTGCGATTATTCTGACAACAGTCATTTATGTCGGCTATTTCATGATCATCATACTGGCCGCGGTCATGGATATTCCTAAGGAACTCTACGAAGCCGCGCAAATCGACGGTGCATCCACGCTGCAGCAAGAGTTGCGCATAACGCTTCCCATGGTGCGTGGCACAATCGTGACCTGTATGACCTTGGCAATGGCATACGGCATGCGACACTTTGAAAGTACTTGGTTAATGACTGGCGGTGGCCCGGCATACTCCACCACAACGATGGGTATTATGCTCTATCTCAAGATGGATGCCCTTCGATATGGGGAAGCAAGTGCTGCTGGAATTGTATTAATTGTGTTGGGGTCGGTCGTTATTGTCGCCATAAGAAAGATAATGGGCAATAAGGACCCGATGGCGGAAGCAGCGCAATAGGGAGAACTGGAAATGAATGTGTCTTTGCATGGTAGGTCTGTGGTGACCAGGACTCTCATGTGGAGTGTCCTGATATTTTTTCTTGTAGTCTCACTATTGCCATTTGTATGGCTCGTCATGAATTCTTTTAGAACGAACTATGAGCTTGAAACTGCCCCGCTCGGATTACCTTCCCGGCTCAGCTTTGAGAACTACAAAAGTGCAATAGCTACGGCTAATTTGCCCCGATTGTTCTTGAACTCGGTCGTGGTTTCGGTCGGCGCTGTCCTCCTCAATATAGCCGTGGCATCGCTTGCGTCATTTGTGTTTGCGAGGGAAATATTCAAAGGCCGGGATACCATTCTCACGATTATTACTGCAGGCGTTCTCATTCCTATAATCTCATTTATGGTGCCTTATTTTACAATGATCACACGGACGCACCTTTATGACACGCTCACTTCGCTTATCCTGGTTTACGCAGCAATCAATCTTCCGGTGTCGGTTTCCTTGATCACTGCGTTTATGAAGTCTATCCCCAAGGAGCTTGAAGAAGCAGCAATAATTGATGGATGTGGTTTTAACGCGCGCTTTACAAAGATTATTCTACCTCTTGCCAGATCTGGACTCGCAACCTCAGCGACATTCTGTTTTATTTATGCCTGGAATGAATTCGTTATGGCGATGTTGTTTACATCGAGCGAGTCTTCCCGCACGCTGCAACTGGGCATCAGATTTTTCACGAGCCAATTCATAACGGATTACACGGGCATGTTTGCGGCAATAGTGCTTTCTATGTTACCCACAGTCCTTCTTTATGTATTCCTTCATAATAAAATAATCTCCGGTCTGACGGCTGGTGCGGTAAAGGGATAGCCTACCATGGCAGAGTTGATTTTTGCTCAAAGTCGAAATGGTTTTTCAGTGGGGCTTCGTCGCGTCTTCAGGCCTGACGAATCTGACATAGCCGAGCCGGCCAGGACGTTGGGCTTGAGTTCGCACGCCTCAAGTGAAGCGCTCATTCATGAACGGGTTTTTATTGAACATTCATTGAGTTATCCTTTTCTGTATGCAGGAATTGGCAACGCACACTTTGATATGTATCGCGGAAACTTCAAAGTATCCGAGAAGCTTGCTGCGCTTGTACCGCTGCCCGACTTTGAAGTCTTACAGGCCACAGACAATCTGGTACATTTGCGAATGTTTGCAGAAAACGGTTTTGGCCTCGAGGTACAGTTTTCGACGGTAGAGGAAAGACTTGCGATTTCTTTTGTCGGTTCAAACCCTTTGCAGCTGAACCGTGTGCGTATAGCGCTTGTTGCTGAACCAGAGGAGTTTGTCTATGGGTGCGGAGAGCAGTTCTCGTACCTCAATTTGCGCGGAAGATTGTTTCCTCTCTGGACAAGTGAGCAGGGCGTAGGCAGAAACAAGGCCACAAGAATTACGCAGCTCGCAGATTTGGATGGAGGAGCCGGCGGCGATTACTGGTGGACTTTTTTTCCTCAACCAAGCTTTGTGTCGAGCAACAACTGGTGGTGTGGTGTATCTAGCTCAGCATACGCCGAGTTTGACTTTAGGCAAAACTCACGGCATAACCTTTATATTTGGGAAATACCGTCGGAGATAATCATCGGTTTGG
>JBDKTP010000046.1:0-15391 GCA_039680115.1 Rectinema sp. | reverse complement strand
TCCATTATGTGGGCTTTACCCTGCCGCACGCGGATAGCCCTCGTCGGGCAGTGCCTTACGCACGTGGTGCAGCCCACGCAGAGATTTGCATCGAGATAGACCGAATGAAAAATGCTCACACCCATATATAATCCTGCTTGTTACAATGGTTGCATGTTCAGATGAAAGACCATCCGGACCGTCGTGCCCCGTCCAACCGTACTTTCTATAAAGAACTCGTCCGAGTTGCGCTTCATATTCGGTAAACCCATACCCGCGCCAAAACCCATATTCCTAATCTCGTCGCTTGCCGTCGAGTACCCCTCGGTCATTGCAAGCTCAATGTCGGGGATACCGGGTCCGTCATCCCGGAGATTGATATTCACGGTGTTCGGCGTAAACTCGATCTCCGCAGTACCGCCGCCTCCATGGATGGCGATGTTCATTTCGCCTTCGTACAGAGCGATGGCAATGCGCTTCACAGTTCCCTGGTCGATGCCGAGCTGTGCGAGGAGCCGTTTTACCTCTGCCGAAGTCTTTCCGGCGGCGTTAAAATCCATGCCGGGAATGAAATAGCTCAATTTCACTTTGAGTAACGCACCCTGAACTTGTGCTAAGCGATGGTACGCGTACCGCTGCCGCGCAGGCCTGCTTCGTAAAGTTTGCCGCATGCGACAAACATCGAATACTTCGTGCTCAGCATGATAATGCCGAGGCTCTTGGCCAGCTCAATCATCTCGGCCGTGGGCACTTTCCCTCGCACAAAGACGATTGCCCGTATATCCATGAGGTCGGCGGTTCGCACCACCTGAGGATTCACGAGGCCAGTCAGAAGAACGACGCTTTCCTTAACGAAAGCCATGACGTCGCTCATGAGGTCGGCACCGCAGGCGGATCGGACTTCAAGGTCGAGATCGTCTTCGCCTGAATAAACCTGGGCGTACAAAATCTGAGCTATTTCTCGAACTTTCATACCATGCTCCACAAAATATGACTACACATACCAAAACTGCTAAAGCGGCTGCCGGCCCCGAAAAGAACGGGCCAGAGTGAGCCTGTCAGCGTATTCCAGGTCGCCGCCGACCGGAATACCCGTTGCAAGACGCGTCACCTTGACCCCTTCTGGTTCCAGAACCTTCTTAAGATACAACGCCGTGGTGTCGCCTTCAATCGTCGGATTGGTAGCAATGACGACTTCTTCAATAGGCTGACTCGAGATACGGCTCTGTCGGATGCGTTGAACCAAGGAAGCAATGCGCAGCCGGTCAGGACCAATGCCATCCAGGGGCGATAGCAGCCCTCCAAGGACGTGGTACAGGCCCTCAAACTCCTTGGATGCCTCGATGGTGATGACGTCCTGAGGCTGTTCGACAACGCAAACAAGACGGCGGTTACGCTGCGGATTATCGCAAACATCGCAAGGGTCTGCCTCGGTATAGGAACCACAGATTGAGCAGAACTTGACCCGCTCCTGCAACTTGCCAACCTGCTCGGACAAGGCCTTAACGTAATTCGGATCGGCCTTGAGAAGATAGTACGCCATACGCAGCGCACTTTTTCGACCTACGCCGGGCAGGCGCATGAGGAGGCTGACGAGATCTTCCAAAGCTCTCATTATTGATTCCCAAAGGGATTACCGGCAGGACTGCCAAATGGCCCGCCCGAGCCAAAGGGACTGCCGTTGAGCGACCCATCGAGGCCTCCAAAGGGGTTGCCTGAACCAAAAGCTCCAGGCGGAAGACCCATCGAGGCCAGAATGGAGCTCATTTCGGTTTGAACAGCCTGGCGAACCTTCTCTGCAGCGTCGTGATGAGCAGCTTTTACAAGATCCTGGATCATGTCACGGTCGCCGGTAGCGAATAAGTCGGGAGAAATCCAACAATCGAGCATCTCGAGAGTGCCGGAAAGCGTTATCTTGACCATGCCGGCCCCTGCCTGGCCTGTCGCAGTAATGGCAGCGGTGCGAGCCTGCAGCTCTTTGGCCTTATCTTGAATCGCCTGCTGATTTTTTAAGAGATTCATCATGTCGGATACATTCATAAAAACACTCCACTTTCTGGTTTCCTGTTGTCAATCTGGCTCTGACGCCGCAAGCGACTCCGTAAACCGGGCCCAAAATGGGGCGTCAAGATTTAGCTCTGCAAGCCGGGCCCAAAGCAGGGCGCCCAAATTTAACTTTTCAAGCCAAGCCCAAAGCAGGGCGCCCAAATTCAACTTTTCAAGCCGGGCCCAAAGCAGGGCGCGGCAATCTCGCAATACGCACGCAAAATGCAAATCCAATCCGACCTGCATCGTTTAGAATGGCTCATCGTAGGATGGCTCACTGTAAAACGAATCCTCATCGGCGCCTTTGTCCGAAGCCTCACTTTCTGATATTTTCGTGCGCTCATCGCTGGAGATAACCGAAGCGTTGGGCTCAGATGATTCGGACAAGCCGGCCTGAGCAGGGCCTCTCTGGGGGCTACTTTGGACTGCGCCGGACGAACGCGAACCGACCTGAACGATGGACGAAGCAGAATCTCCGGCAGTAGCCGCGTCCGAGACGGCCACCAGGCTGCCTTTGAAGCACCTTTCAACGGCGGCAACAACGGCGGCCTCCTCGGGCGACATGGCCGCCGCTGCCGGGCGGGTGGCGGTCTCGGACGCGCCCTCCTTAGCTAGAATGCCTGCACCTTCATTCAAAAAACCCCTGCGGCCGACTCGGGGGCCACCTTCGGCGCTTCGCGGCCCACCTACATTGCCCTGCGGCCCACCTTCGGCGCTTCGCGCTCCACCTTCGCCGCCTGCCGCGCTATCTTCACCCCCTAGTGCACCACCCTTGGGCCCCGCTTCCATGGAGCCAGCTTTCACTCCTTGCCCAACACCATGCCCACTTGCCAAGCCGGCAGAACCCCCAACCGAGTCCACCAAGCCAACGCCTCCGCTACTTGAACCACTTCCAGCATTGTAACCGCTTCCGGCACTTCCGCTGTTGCCGGTACCTCGGCCACCTTGCCCCTCGCCGCTTGTGCTGCTGGCCAACCGAACATCCAGCCTCTGAGCCGAGCCCAGTTCGTGAGCCACTATCTCTGCGATCAGCCCCAAAAACCGTCGCACCAGATCGAACTCCATTTTGGTGTTTACAGTAAGCCAAAGCACCGAATCGACAACTTCCCAATCATGACTTTTTTCGATAGTGGTGGCGAGCATCACATTATTCTTTCTGACATCAGCAACAACCACGCGCTTAAGCTCGCCGAGGTTCTGCAAGCTCGATCGTGGCGTCACACGTGAATTCGGTATACTCAAATTTGCCGTACCCGCATTCGCCGTGCCTAAATTCGACCCAATATCACGCGGTTGTGACACACTAGGTCGCGCCACCGTAACCTTGTTCTCTACCACAGAACGTAAGGGTTGAGGCTGTGCCTGACGCTGTTCTGCAGGATTTCCACGTTGCCCGGCGCTTACGCCGGTCGAACGCCCATCATTTGCGCTCCCAGCCTTGACAGCCCCAAGAGAAACCCCACCTGCAACATTACCCCCTTGGCCTTGGCCCAAAAGCTGCCTGCGTAGCGCCGCCACCGCATTGGCCAAGTCCCCAGGCGCAACAAAATCGCCGATATGAGAACCCTTAGCCACCGCCAATTCGAGCTCGTACCTTGGGTCGATCGATTCTTTCAACGTGCGGTACGCAGAAAGAAAAATACTCAAGAGCTGCTCGATCCGCTGCACGGACAGAGCCTCTGCAATCGAAAGATCGAACGAACTCACAGGCGCACCAATAAGACTCTCCTTTGAAATGCCATTCTTAAGAAGGAGTAAAGCCCTGCAGTATTCCACGGCGTCCACGACAAATTGCTCGTTGGAAACCCCACCAGAGAGAATCTCGTCCAAAAGCGACAGAGCGCCGGACGTGTCCCCGCGCACAAAAGCCCCAAAGAGCAGATTCATCTGATCCTGCCCCACAAGGCCGAGTTTTTCCTTGATCAATTTGGCAGTAATGTGCCCTTCCGCGAATGAAACAATCTGGTCGAACAGCGTGTAGGCATCGCGCACCGAACCTCCGGATTCCCGCGCAATCCAGAGCAAAGCCTCGGCTTCAGCGGTAACGCCGATATCCTGAGCGGCGCTCGCCAGCAGTTTGACAATGACATCCGACGGGACAAGCCTGAAGGTAAACTGTTGACAGCGGCTTTTTATGGTGGCTGGCACTTTGTGAGGTTCAGTGGTGGCAAAAATGAACACGACGTAAGGCGGCGGCTCCTCGATCGTTTTCAGCAGCGCATTGAAAGCGCTTGTCGAGAGCATGTGCACTTCGTCGATGATATAGACCTTGTAGCGCCCCGAATTGGGCGGGAAAAGCACCTCGTCCTTTATCTGCCTTACGTTTTCCACCGAAGTATTGGATGCGCCGTCAATCTCGATCACGTCCAGCGAGGAACCAGCAGCTATCGCCTTGCACGAATCGCATTCGCCACAGGGGTGAGCCGTCGGGCCTTTTTCGCAATTCAATGCCTTGGCAAGAATTCGCGCAGTCGAGGTCTTGCCGCAGCCCCGCGGCCCGGAAAAAAGATATGCGTGCGCGATTCGCCCCGTTTGTATCGATTTTTCGAGCGTGGCGGAGACAAACTCCTGACCAGCGAGTTGCTCAAATATTTGAGGACGTTTTCGTGTCGCGGTGACTTCATAAGACATGGATTCAAAATAACACGGAGAGGCGTGAGGGTAAAGCCTCGAGGGCAGAAAGCCAGGCGCTCTGCGGCACCGCACCTACCGCTTACCGTTGCTTCCTTCCGGACCTGGCGGGGTTGGGCGGCGGTTACGAGCACAGTGCCTGGCTTTCTGCCTTCGAACCTTGTAGGCGGAGAGACAGGGATTTGAACCCTGGGTACCCTTACGGATACACGCGACTTCCAATCGCGCACCTTCGACCGCTCGGTCATCTCTCCAAAAAAAACGCAAAGAAAGATACAAAAAGAAATAACGAAACAAGCGGAGAGAGGGGGATTCGAACCCCCGGAACCAATAAAGGTTCAACGGTTTTCGAGACCGCCCGATTCAACCGCTCTCGCATCTCTCCAAGGGCAACGAGGCTAAGAGGATTCGAACCTCCGACCTTCAGATCCGCAATCTGAAGCTCTATCCAGCTGAGCTATAGCCTCACAAAAACAGTCACAAAAACCAATCACTAAAAACAAAACGGAGAGGGGGGGATTCGAACCCCCGGTGCCCTTTAGAGGCACAACTCCTTAGCAGGGAGCCCGATTCGGCCGCTCTCGCACCTCTCCTTCTAGACATCCGGGATCGGAGCAGGGGGGATTCGAACCCCCGGTACCTTGCGGTACAGCGGTTTTCAAGACCGTCTCCTTAAACCCCTCGGACACCGCTCCATTCTAGAAAAACACTGAATCGGCGAAAATTGACATTAAGCGAAAGTGCTCAAATTGTCAATAGTTCCTACTACCTATGCCAAATGAATGATAGATGCCCGTAGGCGGCTCCCAGGTGAGCTTCACCTCGATCACCGTCGCGGCGGAAGGTCCCCGTTCGAGCCAGCTTGCAAAGGTTTTGAGGTCTTCCTCTTCGCCCTCTGCCCATACCTCGACCGAGCCATCGTCGAGGTTTTCGACCCAGCCCGTTACACCGAGCGCCCGCGCCTTGTAGGCGGCCGAAACTCTAAAACCGACGCCCTGCACGTCGCCTAACACCACCGCGTGAAATGCCTTCATATTATTCCTATCATCGCCTCGCTCAAGGCTAGTTCAAGTCACCCGTGAACCCTGACAGGTCCCACGCCGCTCGAGCTCGGCCTCCACAGCCGCGTAAAGCCGATTCTTTTCCGGAGGCGGAAACACATTGATGGCCAAATCGCCGGAGAAGTCAGCACAAAGCCGCATAATCTCCACGGATGGGTCTAAGAGTTCGAGACAATCGGCCAAGAGTGCCGGCAAACGCCCCGGGTAGAGCGGCATAAACTCACCCAAAGGGAATTGTAATGCAAGACTCGATCCTTTTGCTAAGCGCAAATCGTGGAACTTTATCCCCTCGACACCCTGGTCGTTCACAAATCGAACAGTGTCGAGCATCTGAGCGCGGCCTTCGCCGGGCAGCCCCAAAATGACGTGCACCGCGCGCTTAAGCCCTGCCTCGCCACCAAGCCTGTTCGCCTCCACGTACGCAGCCACGCCGTGCCCACGCCTGATGCGCGCCAGCGTCTCGTCGTGCGCGCTCTGCAGGCCGAGCTCCAACCACACTTCGAGCCCCGCCCTGTCCTGCGAAGGCCGCGCGTATCCGGCAAGCAGCGCTGCCTTTTCTGCATCGAAACAGTCCGGCCTTGTGGAAACCACCATTCCCTTTAGACTACCGGGCGCAGCTTCTTCCACCATGCCAATGGCTGTGTCGTACACGGTGCGCAGCTGGGCTACCGGCAAATTCGTGCAGGAAAATGCCTGGAAATATAAGAAATAAGCCTGCGCGCCGTATCGAATTCTCAAAAACTCAATGCCGTGACGGATTTGCGCCTCCAAAGGTGGCACTCCCTGTGGTGCGTCATGAACCTGCCCAGACTGCGAGGCGACCGGCAGGTTGTGCTGATACGCAGCAAGCCCACCTTCTGGTGCGCAGAAGATGCAGCCTCCAGGGCCTCTGCCGCCGTGCTCAGCGGTGGCACCCTCCCGGTGAGGACAGCCAAAGCCTGCGTCGACGCCCAGACGCCATACACGCTGGCCAAAGCGTTCGAGAAGCCTTTCCGAATGTCGATTAAACCGCGAATCCATATTTGGCGCCTACATAATCCACATAACTCACATAACCTGCGTAGCGTATGTTACCTGTCCGATCTCGCACGGCCACAATGCACACGTGCCGATCTATGCGTTCAGAATCCTTTTAAAGAGACTATCATACTCTGCCAAACTTGTACTGTGTACCGCCTCTTCGCGTAAGGCTGCACCGCCTGGCAATCCTTTCGTGTATGCACAGAATTGCTTTCTAAACTCGATGCAGGCCGATTTTTCCCCATCGAGGGCTATGGAGCGCACCAGGTGAGACCGCGCAACGGCAACAACCTCTTGCGCCGTACGCGCCGGCTTCTCCCCGCCCTTCCACAGCGCCATGGCATCAGCAAAAATAAAAGGGTTCCCAAAGGCCCCGCGCGCAATCATAACGCCGGCGCACCCAGTTTCCTTAAGCATGGCCACGGCAGCCTCGGCGCTGAACACATCCCCAGAGCCAAACACCGCCACCCCCCGCGGCGCGAGCGCCCGCGCAAGCGTCCCAATCGCGCCCCAATCCGCCTTCCCGCCGTACCCTTGCGCGCGCGTTCGCCCGTGCAAAGTCACCGCGGCCGCTCCCGCCTCCACCGCCGCCTCGGCTGCCTCCAAAAAGTTAACCGACGCCTCGTCCCAGCCTTTTCGTATTTTTACCGTGACAGGAATGTCCGTCGCGGCCTTCATGGCCCGCACAATCGCCGCAATCGCTTCAGGGTTCCTCTGCAGGGCCGAGCCCGCACCGGCTTTGACGATTTTGGGCACCGGGCAGCCACAGTTGAGGTCGATCACCACCGGCCGATACTCGGCTACCATGGCAGCAGCCTTTGCCAAGACCTCCGGTTTTGCGCCGAAAAGCTGTATCGCGTAAATCGGCTCCTCCGGCAGATGCACAAGCATCGCTTTTGTTTTCGGATGCCCGCGCGTCAGAGCCTCGGCGCTCACCATTTCGGTATAACAGAGCGCCGCCCCCTGTTCGTAACAGATCGAGCGGTATGCTGGTGAGGAATATCCTGCCGTAGGTGCAAGAAAAAATGGCGACCTTAACTGAAGGCCGCCAAGCTTAGGACCATGAAATTGCGTTTCAACGCCTGAAAAAACCATGCAAAAACGCCCCGTTACGGTTCGAGCCTAAAGAACCTGCACGCATTCTGATACGTGGCTTCGGCCACCTCTTCCGGGTCCATCTGCAAGATGTCAGACAGGAACAAAACTGTCGACGGCAAATATTCGGGCTTGTTGCGTTTGCCTCTATATTCGGCGGGGACCATAAACGGCGCCTCGCTCTCCACAACAATCCTGTCCAGAGGCAGCATGGCAGCTGTTTCGTGCAAATTCCTCGCGTTGCGGTACGTCAAATTGCCAGCAAAGGAGAAATACACATTGAGCCCCGAATCCAGCACGCGCTCGGCGTACTCCGCATCTTCGGAATAGCAGTGCAGGACGGCACCAGCTGGCGGGATTCTATCCTGCAAAACTTCGAGCACGTCTCTGCCTGCCTCCCGATTGTGGATGATAACTGGTAGGTCAAGGCGAGCCGCCAGTTCGAGCTGGTCGATAAAGAGTTCTATCTGACTTCGCCTGTCTCCATATTTGTGATAATAGTCCAGGCCGATCTCTCCTATGGCGACAACGCGGGGAAGTTTCGTACTTGTTTCGATAACCGTCTGCCAGTCTTTTCCGGGATTCTGCACCTCAGAAGGCGAGACGCCAACTGCGTGATACACGTGCTCTGCCGGCTTGAGGTTGTCGTATACCTCTTTAAAGTCGACGAGGCTGTTGCAGATGCTGACAATTCTGCTTACCCCGGCCTGTTTTGCTTGCTGGCAAACTAAAAGTTGTTCAATCGGGTCATCGTAAATGAGCCCGATGTGGGCGTGAGTGTCAAAATACCGCATCTGTCTTCCGCTTAAAATAGTGGTGGGAACATCCATACGGATGCTAGATTACTAATGTACCATGGTAAAAATCACACGTCAACGTTTATTTCAAAAAGCGCCACAAAGCCTCATCACATTCTGAATTGCTCGCCCAGATAAAGACTTCTAGCGTTTTGGTCGTTGAGTACCGTATCGCGGTCTCCTGAGACGATGATATTGCCCAGGTGGATAATATACGAGCGGTCGGTGATATCCAGCGCGTCCCGTACGTTGTGATCCGTAAGCAGGACACCGATGCCAGATTCAGATAGTTTTGTTATGATCTTTTTTATCTCGTGAATGGCGATTGGATCAATTCCGGTAAAAGGCTCGTCCAGAAGCAGGAATTTAGGCTCGATGGCAAGCGCGCGCGCAATCTCTGTTCTGCGGCGTTCGCCTCCTGACAAGGTGTAGCCCGGTTGGCGGGCAAGCGCAGCAATGCCGAACTCCTCCATGAGCTCCTGCGCGCGTCTCTTACGCTCGGCCTTACTCATCCCGGCCTTGGCTTCCAACACGGCCAGAATATTGTCTTCCACACTCAACTTGCGAAAAATTGAAGGTTCCTGTGGCAAGTACGAAATTCCGTGACGTGCGCGTTGATACATTGCCATGTTGTTAAGCAGCTTGCCGTCAAGGAGCACTTTGCCGGCGGTGGGACGCAAAAACCCGGCAAGTATGTAGAACACCGTCGTCTTGCCTGCCCCATTGGGTCCCAAAAGTCCCACTACTTCTCCAGACTGCATCAAAAAGCTCACATCTGCCACGGCTACCTTTTTGCCATAGAGTTTGCGCAGAGTGCGGACTTCGAGCGTAGGAACACTGGCGTCTTTTGGGCTCAAGGACTCGTCCCTTCGGCTGTGTTTTGTTGATCTTGCGGGGCTGCTTCGTTCTTGGTCGTGGAGATTGTACCGCTGACATCGCCACTTAAAGAAAGATCGTTGAGATCCGCCTTGCCAGACATATACTCGGCTGAGAGCTTCCCATCGCTATTCAACGCCACTGGCGCGCCCGAAAGTTGCAAGCTCTCATCGTTGCGGTCATACCGGGCAAACTCTGCCCGTACCGCAAAATCTTCTTTTAGAATATGCACTGCAATTCTCGCTACCAGAATGGATTGCTTTTGATCGAATTGAACCCATTCCGCCTTTAGAAGCAGATTGTTTTTTGAATCGTCTATCTGAACCTGATTTTCAGCGATGCCGACTTCCGTATCCCGCGTGTAGACAACGTGAGCGGCCGTTAGCTGAAAACCCTTGCTATCATCCTTGACCATCACATTCCCGACACAGACCATATCGTTGTAATCCTTGCCGGAAAGTTCGATTCTGTCTGCAGTTACTTGTATGGTCCCGGTATTGACAATGGCTGAGCCGATCAGCACGGTCTTTTCTTTACCTTTCGCAATGACACTTTCCATCCTGCGAGCCTTGAATGTTATCGTATCCTTAGTCTCGCCGTCTGTATCTTGCCCAAAAGCCGACTCAACTGACGTCAGCAGCATGACGAACGCACAGAGCAGGATGGCCGCTCGTATGCCCCATCGGGACAAAGAGCATTGTCTCAACCAGGAATGTCGGTTTTTTGCTCTTTTCAATTCCATCCTCCTTAGTTACACCCTTGCCACCGTCCCGTTGCCTTTACTGACACACCTTGCTGGCACACCTTGGCCGTTGGGTTATGCTACTCCTGGACTAAGGTACCTTGCACTCCATTTCGGAAAGAAAACGCCTCGGCTTCAAGGTCAGCAAAGAAACCGGACCCGTAGAAGAAAAGGTCTTTTCCCACCTTGGCGATCACAGGATCCTCAATGGCTCCCTCTATAGTCTCAGATGCAGCCTTATAACGCAACTGCTTACCCTCAAAACTCGCATCTTCGTCTGACACGCGAATCTGCACGTAATCCTGGAATTCGATGTCGCCGGAGTCTTCGTGATAAATAGCCTTGTCAGCTTCTCCCGTGGCTATCGGTGTGGCAGAATCTCTGCCCCACATCTCGAATTGCATTTTGCTGACGACGAGAATACCTCTATCCTGATAATGCTCAGCTTTTTCGGCTTTGGCCGTAAATACGACCCTGCCATTTTCAATTTCTTTCCTTGTAAAGTTGTAAAAGACAATATCCGGTAAATCTTGTCCTGAAATGGGTTCAACTTCCGCGTCGTCGCCGATTGAGCAGCCCGACAGAACACCCCCGAACATCACAATAAGAAGAAAAACAAAGATTGGCCGCGCGCAGATATGGGGCGGCACACTATAACTTTGCCTCATTGCCCCGCTTTTGCCTCGTTTTGTTTGACACATTCAGCTATGAAAGCCTTGAAGAGCGGATGGGCCTTTGTTGGTCTCGATTTGAATTCGGGATGGAATTGCACGCCCACACCCCAAGGGTGATCGTTCCACTCGCAGGCTTCCACAAGCTCACCGTCTGGTGTGGTGGCAGAAATCGTAAGCCCCTTGGCCTCGAGTTCCGGCCGAGTGGTATTGGCGACTTCGTATCGGTGACGGTGCCGTTCAACGATTTTCTCCGTCCCATAAGCCTTGCGGATTTTAGTGTCGGGCTTCGTGACCGACTCGTTGGCGCCAAGCCTCATGGTACCGCCATAATTCTTGACGTTCACCTGTTCCTCAAGAAGACACACAACAGGATGCGTCGTCGTCTTAGAGAATTCAGTGGAATGAGCGTCTTCCCAGCCCACGACGTCGCGCGCATATTCTATAACCATTACCTGCATGCCCAAACAAATGCCAAAGTAAGGCAGCTTGTGCTCCCGTGCGTAGCGCGCCGCAAGGATCATGCCCTCGATACCGCGCTCGCCAAAGCCGCCCGGCACCAGAATGCCATCGATATTCGCAAAGAGTTCGTCCAAGTTGGCGTTTGCGTCTTCCAGTCTGCTGGAATCGATCTTCGCAAGCTCCACACCGGCATTGTTTGCCACGCCTCCGTGGCAAAGGGCTTCCCATATCGATTTGTAGGCGTCGTGCAACTCCATGTACTTGCCAACAATACCGATTCTTACCTTCCGCGCCGGGTGCTTGATCTTGTCTACCACTTCGCGCCATGCACCCAGCTCGGCATGCCGGCTCTCCACATTCATCTTCCTGAGAATGAAGGCGTCCGCGCCCTGGCTATTCAGTACGAGCGGAAGCTCATAGATGGTAGGCAGGTCGTAGGCCGAGATTACGCCTTCGAACTCGACGTTGGTAAAGGACGAAATTTTGCGCCGAACGCTGTCGTCCAGGGGATCTTTGGAACGCAAGACAAGCACATCTGGCTGAATTCCGACCTCCTGGAGCTCTTTTACCGCGTGCTGCGTGGGTTTTGTCTTGATTTCGCCGCCGGAGACCGAAGGCACCAGGGTAACATGCACCGAAATGGCGTTTTGCCTGCCGCATTCGTGGATGAGCTGTCGGGCTGCTTCCAAAAACGGCACGGACTCCATGTCGCCTACCGTTCCACCTATCTCCACAATGGTGATATCGACATCGGGGGCATCGCGGACAAGGAGAATCCGCCGTTTGATTTCGTCGGTTATGTGCGGGATGACCTGCACGGTGCGCCCAAGAAAGTCGCCCGCACGCTCTTTTTCTATGACGGTTTTGTAAACCTGCCCTGTCGTTATCGAATTCTCGCGGGACAAGGGCGCAGAGGTAAATCGCCCATAATTGCCCAGGTCCAGGTCTGTTTCAGCCCCGTCGTCGGTCACGTAGACCTCACCATGCTGGTAAGGGCTCATCGTGCCCGCGTCCACGTTCAGGTAAGGGTCGATTTTTAGCATGCGTACGGTAAGACCGCGCGCCTCCATGAGAGCGCCGATGGACGATGCCGTTACGCCCTTCCCAAGAGAAGAACAGACGCCGCCCGTTACAAAAATGAGCTTCTTCATGGGATTTCAGTATTGAAAATTGCTGGCGAATTGTCAATCACTGGTTTGTGGACGCAAGCGATGAAGTTTGAGTTTTTTGCTGGATTGGGATTTTTCGCTGGACCCACGCTGGAAAGCCGTATTACACTGGTTCTATGGATGCCAGACGACTATTGCTTGTGCGGGGCTTGGCGGCAATCGATGTGGATTGTGACGACGCGATGATAGACCGCTTAATGTTGTACATAGAAGAGCTGGAACGCTGGAATCCTGTGTATGGACTTGTAAACGCCTCCGGCGATGACCTTGTCATAAAGCATGTTCTGGACAGTCTTGCGCCGTTCAGGATAGTCGAATCACTCATGCAGGAATACGAGGCGGCTCACGACAAAGATCATCGTGCGACCGTGAGCGACCTCGGTTCCGGCGCCGGTTTACCGGGTATACCACTCAGTATTATCTTTCCAGACCATCCCTTCCTGCTCTACGAACGCATGGACAAGCGAGTGCGATTCCTTGAAACGGAAAAAATCACGCTGGGCCTTGTGAATGTCGAGATCTGCGAAGCCGAAACAAGCCAACCAATAAAACCTTACGAGGTCGCTGTTTTTCGTGCCTTTCGGCCTTTTAGCGAGACCAAGCTTTTTAGGGCCATTTGGAAAAACACTGATAACGGCGGAGCGCTCATGGCGTACAAGGGAAAGTTGCTCAACGCGCAGCTTGAATTGGAAGGGCTCAAAAGCGACCAAATCCTAGCCGCGGCTGGCAATCGCGCCCAAGTGTTGCCAGTATGGGTACCTTTCCTGGACGAGGAGCGCTGCGTAATAGTGATGCGCAAAACCTGAAAAGTTTGATGCAGGCTCTTGATGCAGTCTAGCGTACGATGTAACTCGTCATGGCGACGCTTCCATTTTGGAACGATTCATGAAAAACGCGCATGTCCTCGCCTTCTTGGAGCATGCCCGCCGTTGCGAGCAAAGGAATGTAATGATCGGGCGTGGGTACAGCGCGCTCGGAAACCTGGATAGGCGTTGCGTAACTTGCGAGGCTCGCCCAGTCGCGCGCGGCGATTTTTTGCTTTACGAGCTCGTTAAACGCTAATGACCAAGGATAGCGTCTGTGGCTCATGGTCTCGTAATCTACCTCATAAAGATTGTGGACAATGTTTCCGCTCCCCACGAGGAGAACACCCTCTTTGCGTAAGGGCCTGAGAGCTTTGCCTACCTCAAACCATTTCTGATACGGTAACCGAACGTCGATACTGAGCTCCAAGAGCGGGATGTCGTGATTGGGGTAAAGATGCCACATCACAGCCCAGCCAGCATGGTCGATTCCTCGAGACATGTCCTCCGCACACGGAAACCCCGCGGCTGTCAGAAGCATTGCGGCGTGATGAGCAAGGGCCGGATCTCCGGGCGCCCTGTATTCTACTTCGTAAAGTTCGCGCGGAAAGCCATAAAAGTCGTAGATTTGCCCAGGATTTGGCAAGGCGGTAATCTTGAGGCCATGGGTGAGCCAGTGAGCGGAGACAACAAGGATGGCAGCGGGGCGTGCAAAGGTACCGGAGATTTCTTCCATAGTCTTGGACCATGGGCTGGACTCCAAGACGTTCATCGGCGAACCGTGCCCCACGAAGAGGGCTGGCAGATTTTTGGTGGTCGGCTCATTAGTCATATTCATGACTAAAAAGATAAACAATTCAGATCAGTTCTTCCACTTTTTAGAAAAGGGACACCTTCTTGCTCCAGGAGCCAGCGTTTCATGGCAAGCCCACCTTGATAGCCGCCAAGGCTTCCGTCAGAGCGAACGGTTCTGTGGCAAGGGATAAGCAGCGGAAAAGGGTTATGGGAGAGCGAGACGGCGACGGCGCGGGCCCCGCGGGGCTGGCCGCAGGCGGCGGCCAGACGGGCGTAGGTGGTGACGGTGCCAGGCGGCGTGCGGTGCTCCTGCGCAAGGGTGCGACGCTGGAAGTCGGGGCAGAGGTGCAAGGGAATTTGATCCAGGGGGAACACGAAGCGGGCCGCGCCGTCGCCGCACACGGCATTTGCCTCTGGCTCGTGTCCACCAACAGTATCTCTGCCAGTATCAAGAAGGCCATGTATAAAGTCGTAGAACGGCGCGAGTTCCCGAGGCAGGCTGGATTCCTTCTTGCCAAACCCTTGTGACAACCCATCTATTTCTTGTTGAGAAATAATAATGCGTAACAGCATGGCTCCACGGTTCTGGTCCTCAGACCAGAAAAACGCAATTTTCCCAAATCGCGCAGGAAAAGCATACCAATGCGCCAATTGCGGCTCCAGGCCCAGGTAATGGAGCCACCTATTTAGAATGTTGGACACAGACTACCCCTTGGTTATCAGGACGAAGGCAGCAATGAATCCACTGGACCCCGGGTCCATTGTGCAGACCAACAGCAGCCTCATGAACGCGCATTTCGGTACCATGCGTTTCAGTATTTGCATGGAAATTAGTCAAGAACGAATCAATTTGAGCAGAAAACTCCCGACTTTTTGCTGGACCGACCGTCATTGCCATGAGCGTTGGCCCAGAGCCGGAAAGCCAGAATGCACCCGCGCCGTAATTAATGCAAGCTTCCTTCACCTCCTCGTAGCCTGGGATGAGAGCTTTTCGATAGGGCTGGTGCAGTTTGTCGTCGCACGATAAGCCCAGGAGTTGTGCGTCTTTTTTTAACACGGCCTGAGAAACCATGACCGCCCGAGCAATGTTGAAGACTGCGTCTGTCCGGCTCAAGGTGGCAGGCAAGACAGCGCGCGCCCGTTTTGTTTCGAGCTCGAATGGAGGAATAATCGCGTGGAAACGCCAGGACGAAGGTATCGAATTGCGCGAAGCTACGACACGCCTTACACGAGCCCCTTCAGGT
>JBDKTP010000045.1:0-4783 GCA_039680115.1 Rectinema sp. | reverse complement strand
AAGGAGACAGAAGATGCGCAAAGTGTTAAGTCTGTTGCTATGCATCGGCATTGCGCTCGTTGCGAGCTCAACGGCATTTGCCCAGAGCGCCCCGCCTGCGACGGGACCAAACCTCACTATTGGCTTGGTCATGGTTGGTCCTTACAACGACCATGGCTGGAGCCAGGCAAACTATGAAGGGGTACAGTATGTCACCAGCAAACTGCCTGGCACAAAGATGGTCTATATCGACAGGGCAAACACCGCCGACAGGCCCGGTACCACCGTTTCACAGCTAGGCGAAAGCCTTGTTGCGCAAGGGGCAAAGCTCGTAATCTTTAGCTCTGACGACATGACCGACGAGGCGATTAAGTTTGCACAGGATCATCCGGACATCTTTGTTATCCTGACCTCAGGTTCTCAGCAATGGAAAGATGGCAAGAATTACCTGCCACTTCCCAACATGGTCAACGTGATGGGCAAGATGGAATACATGAAGATGGTGGCTGGAGTCGCCGCCGCAATGACCACAAAAACCGGTAAAATCGGCTTCTTGGGGCCCCTCATCAACGACGAAACACGCCGACTCGCATCCGCTGCGTATCTTGGCGCCCGCTATGCATGGGTCAACTACCTTAAGAAAGATCCGTCAAAACTCACCTTCAAAGTCACCTGGATTGGTTTCTGGTTCAATATTCCAGGCGTAACATCTGACCCGACCCAAGTTGCGGACGACTTCTTCAATTCTGGCTTCGATGTCGTTATTTCCGGCATTGATACCACAGAAGCAGTGGCAGAAGCAGCAAAATTTACAGCACAGGGCAAGAAAGTCTGGGCAATGCCTTACGATTACGACAAGGCGCTCGAGGAAGGTAAAGGCGTTTCGCTTGGTGTACCGTACTTCAACTGGGGACCGGCATATCTGCGAATCATCAAGAGCGCTATGGATGGCACGTGGAAGAATCATTTTGAGTGGAACGATCCGGATTGGAAGAATATTAATAACCGTGACACCTCAGCAGTGGGATTCATCAAGGGTGCACTGTCCAAGGAAGCGAGCGACGCTGTGGATAAGTTCATTGGCGAACTCGGCAAAGGCCTCAATCTGTGGGTCGGACCTCTCAACTATCAGGACGGTTCCGTGTTCCTAAAGAAAGGCGAAAAGGCGACCGACCAGCAGATCTGGTATCTGCCGCAGCTGCTCCAGGGCATGGAAGGGCAATCGGTTTCTAAGTAACTGTGGTTCTAAGTAACTATGTTGTAGGCAGGCGTCCCTGTAAATGCAGCGACGCCACTTTTTCCTGATGTCGTCAGTACTATTAGTTTGGTGTGCGCGGAGTATCATGGCTTCGACACGATCGCCAGAGGTACCCCGCGTTTTTGTAGGCAGAGCCATAAACTCAACCTGGAAGCACTAGGCGTTTGACATTCATGAATAGTGAAAGAACGTTGTGCACGTCCTGTGCACGAAAGAGAAGTACGAGATGCAAATAGAATTGCGGGGAATTACGAAGTGCTTTGGGACCTTACGGGCGAATGATAACATTTCGCTTGTGGTGCCTTCGTCCACGATCCAAGGTGTCTTGGGCGAAAATGGCGCAGGCAAAAGCACACTAATGAAGATACTGTCGGGTTACTATACTCCTGACGGCGGCGAAATCTTGTTGGATGGGAAGCAAGTGCATATCGACGCACCGGCAGACGCTATTAAGGCCGGTATAGGAATGCTGCACCAAGATCCGCTCGATTTTCCGCCGCTCAAAGTAATCGACGACTTTATTCTGGGCAGCAGAGGTGGAATTCTGCCAAATCGACGCGGCGCTTTAAAGGAGTTCAGAGACCTTGCAGATCGTTTTGACTTTGACATCGACCCTGAAGCTTTTGTGGACTCTCTTACGGTTGGTGAACGTCAACAGCTCGAGATTCTGCGACTCTTGTGGTTGGGCGCAAAGGTCCTTATTCTGGACGAGCCCACTACCGGCATAAGCCTTCCTCAGAAGGAAAAACTCTTTGCGACGCTAAAAAAACTCGCAAAAGAAGGCATGACAGTGCTGTTCGTGTCGCACAAGCTTGAAGATGTGGAAACACTCTGCAATGCAGCCTCGGTACTCAGACAAGGGAAACTGATCGGCACAGTAAAGCCTCCCTTCGACACAAAAGCGCTTGTAGAAATGATGTTCGGGAAAGAAGTTGAAATCGAGTCCAAAACGAAGCTAGATCTTGGACAAAAAATCTTACATGCAAAGAATATTCAGCTTGAAGGCGTCAGGATTAACATAAAAGGTGTGGATTTGGACGTACGCGCAGGAGAAGTGATCGGGTTGGCCGGGATGGAAGGCTCAGGACAAACACTTTTTCTAAACGCATGTGCAGGGCTCACTCAACCGGTCGGAGGCCAATTCTGCCTCGACGAAGAAGAGCGCGACATGACGGGACGCACCTACCATGACTTTCAGAAGTTTGGTGTGGCGTACTTGCCTGCGGCGCGCCTTGAGCAGGCGCTCGTACCCGGACTCACGTTGGAAGAACACTTTATCCTTGCAGAACAAGAGAATATGAAGGGCTTTTTTATCGACCACAAGAAGGCAGCCCAGATTACAAAAGAACGCATTGACCTTTATAACATCAAGGGGAGACCGGACAGTCCCATCGAGTCGCTATCAGGTGGCAACCAACAGCGTGCACTGCTTGCCTTACTCAAGGACCCGCTCAAGCTTATTTTGATAGAGCATCCGACGCGAGGACTTGACTACGAATCCACTATATATGTGTGGAGAAAGTTGAAAGAACGCTGCGCCAAAGGTGCTGCGATTATCTTTATCTCCTCTGATTTGGAAGAGATACTGACTTACAGCGATCGTGTGATGGTGTTTTTTGCGGGCAAGGTGACGCCACCGCTGGATGCATCGAACCTGACGGTAGAGCGTTTGGGAAAGCTTATTGGCGGAAAGGATTGGGACGAATTTACCGAGGAGAAAACATATGCCTGATAAAACTAACAAGAGCCCTCGTAATCCTCTTGATGCCTGTCATCCTGATAGCTCCAATAAGAAAAACCACCCTAGAGAGCAGAGATATGCTGCGACAGAAGGTACTGCCAAGGAACATTATGCTTCGGGCTTTCTGTACCAGGCAGGTGCCGTTGTTTTTGCGCTTGTCATTACGACGTTTGTGCTGCTCGCGGCAGGCGTGGGGCCTTTCCAGGCATACAAGGCTATTATCTTGGGGGCCGTGGGTTCTTGGGATTTGGTGAGCAACGTGCTCGTGTCGTGGGTGCCACTTCTCCTTGCAACCTCGGGCTTGCTCGTTACGTTTACTGTGGGCCTCTGGAACATCGGAATCGAGGGACAAATAACGCTGGGTGCAGTATTTACGACATGGGCCATGCGAGCCATGCAGAACTCTGGCTGGGATCCAACGCTCATCTTGGTGCTTGCGATTATCGCGGGAATGGTAGGCGGAATGCTCTGGGCGCTTCTTGCGGGCGCTTTAAAAACGTTTGGCGGTGTAAACGAGATTTTTGGAGGCTTGGGCCTCAACTTTGTGGCGACCGCGCTCAATATTTGGCTCATTTTCGGGCCATGGAAAAGGCCAGGCATCGCCTCAATGTCGGGTACCTTGCCGTTCGACCGTTCGCTTTGGATGCCCATAGCGGCGGGTTCATCACGGCTCACCCCTGCCTCAATTGTAATTGCAATTGTCGGTATAATAATAGTTTATTTGTTGCTAGAGAACAGTTACTTCGGTCTTAGGCTAAAAGCGGTGGGCAAGAATGCCCGCAGCGCCTACATGCTCGGTATCCCTACCTGGCAGCACATGATGGCCTCGTTTGCGATTTGTGGGCTCTTCGCCGGAATGGCTGGAGCGATCCAGGTTACGGCAGTGTATCACAGACTGATCCCATCTATCTCGTCAGGATATGGCTACTTGGGGTTGATGGTCGCCATGTTGGTCGGCTTTAAGGCGAGCATTGCAGCTCCTGTTGCGCTTTTCTTCGCGGCGCTCAACGTGGGCTCGATTCAATTGCCAATTATTCTCAAACTGGATTCCTCGCTTGCGGGGGTTCTGCAAGGCACGCTGGTGCTCTGTGTTATTCTGGGGCAAGGAATTAGGACGCAAGTTCAAAAGAAAAAGAGGGCTACGCCATGAACAATTCTGTTTTGCTTATCAGCTTGGGTGGCGTACTCGCTTCGGCGGCGCCGATCCTGTTTGCCGTCATTGGGGAGACAATTTCTGAGCGCGCAGGCGTGCTCAATCTGTCGATGAATGGGCTCATTCTTATCGCCGCAATGGGAAGCTTTGCGGTAGCCCTTGCAACGAACAGTGTAGTGCTGGGCTTTGTTGCAGGAGCCGCACTTGGGGCCCGTGGTGCGCTTGTGGTGCCGTTTGCAAGCCTGACCTTGGGGCAGTCGCAGGTGGCGGTCGGCTTTGTGCTGGCCATGCTGTGTCGAGATTTGTCGTACTTCCTCGGAAGCCCAATTATGGGCAAGGTGGGCCCTCGAATTTCGCAAGTGCCGATTCCTTTGCTGGACCGCATCCCGATACTTGGGCCGCTCTTTTTCCAGCAGGATGTGATGACGTATCTGTCGTTTGTGCTGATTTTTGCCTCGTGGTTCTTCATTTTCCGCACAAGGCCAGGCTTGGTCCTGCGTGGCATGGGCGAAAAACCAGCGGCAGCGTATATTCGCGGTGAGAACGTCAGCAGGTTGCAATATGTGTACGCCATTGTGGGTGGTGCGATTGCCGGACTTGCGGGGCCGATTTATTCGCTTTCGGTAAAGGCGGGCTGGAAGGGGACGATATC
>JBDKTP010000044.1:0-4646 GCA_039680115.1 Rectinema sp. | reverse complement strand
AAAGCCCCACAGAGTTCCGGTTGAGGTGGCAGGATTACATCGAAGCCCAACTTTTCCTGCACGGCATATACGACGCCTGCGTTGTTGGCGACGCCGCCAGTCATCATACACTCCCGTTCGACTTTGTTCTTTCCTGCAAGCGCTAAGACTTTTGATGCTATCGATATATTAAGACCGTGGATGATATCGTCTAGTTCCTTTCCTTCAGCGATGAGCGAAACAACTTCCGACTGCGCGAAAACTGAGCACATGCTTGATATGGCGATGTTCTCTTTCCACGCTATTCCTCCACGACTCATTTCAGCAATGCTCAAGCCCAAAGATTGAGCCATCATTTCCAAAAATCGACCTGTACCCGCAGCACATTTGTCGTTCATCGCAAAGTCCCTTACTCGGCCATCTTTGTCCACACGGATAACCTTGCTGTCCTGGCCGCCAATATCGATCACTGTTCTGACATGTTCGTCTAGAAACTGTGCGCCCCGTGCATGACACGTGATCTCAGTAAGCACATCAGCTTTCAGGCCTGTTCTGCCCCTCCCATAACCGGTCGTGACAAGGTGCCGAATCTCGCTACGGTCCATGCCGACCTGGCATAGTGCCTGATCCAGTGCACGTTGTGCGCTCGCACTTACTTTCGCGCCAGTCAGTACAGTGGTCCCAGCGACGATGTTGCGCTTGTTGTCCAAAATGACGGCGTTGGTCGATGTTGAACCTGAGTCGATTCCGGCGACAAAATAGCGGCCAGGATGCGCTTCCATTATGGTGCCATGCTGGTTCTTGTTATCGATACTTTCAAAAAGCGCTTCCACACGGGTTTGGAGTTCACCTGTCTCAGGTGGCGTATAATCTGTTTCAATCTTAAGAATTGGTACAGAAAGCTCGTCCTTCAAGTGTGCAAATTCAAAACCATAAAAGTCGCAAAAACTCACCGTATTGTACACAACCGCCTTTAAGTTTGGATCGAGTACCAGCTGTTGCCGATTCCCGATCTCTGACATGCGCATGCAGGGAGCCTGACTAAGAAGAGCCCCTGCATAGGATTCTAGAAGTTCATCGACTGAAGCGACAGGCTCGTGCGGCGGTGGTTCGATGCATCGGGTTCCTGTGCAGGTAAGATTTAACACAGGTAGACGGGACTTCTGCTGGATCGTTTGAATGAGTGCAGCGCTTGCTCGGGCCCCTGCAACCGCAACATACGCGCCTCTTTCCGCTTGCTCAGGACAATTTGGGTAATGAGAAGATGCTTCTCCTGCCGAACTTCCTTTGTCGATCCCCTCGCGCCGTACGGTATTCCGCCATGCCTCAATAAAACTCTGCACGCAAAACTTCTTTCCGGTTTTGTTGCCAAAAACGCTCATGAGTCGCTTCAGTTCTGCCGCGTAAAGCTTTCTTGCACACGCATTGTCATTATGCGGTAGGTTGATCAAATAAACCACCTGACCTTGCATGGCGAGTGCTTCACCTGCCCTCCGTATCGAATTGCAACAGTCCGTAAGCAACAAGGGCTTAATTTCTGAGTCGCCAGTGTTCGATCGTACTTGCACAAGCGAACGGGCAAAGCTGCAAAGGTTCCTGTGCACCAGCTTGTCGGCCTCCGAAAAACTCTCGACCGGCAAATTACAGAATGAACAGATTTCCCCAAAACCTGCCAGTAACTCTAAAGGTGCATAACGGCAAACGTAGTCAATCATTCCCCGGCTCCGCAATTCGGCCTGTTAGACCACCTAGACCTCTGCATTGTGGCCTCCAAGCATCTCAAAAAAAGCCTGCATCTTCGTGGCCATCTGGCCTTCGTTGATATTTTGCTTGTCGCAGGCATCCCCGTCCAGCACGAGCACGGGGAAGCCTTGTTGTTCAAGAATCTGCTTGGCAAGATTTGCAGCTCCAAGCGTCTGTTTGCATCCCCATTGGCAAAACCACACCACGCCGTCCGCATGAAGCCTCTTTGCCAGATCCAGAACTCGACGCGTTCGTCTGACTGCACTCCCTCCGGCGCTATTCCTAAGCAGTTTCCGTGCCATAGATTCAAAAGGGACCTTCTCATCCAGATCATCTTCCTCGTTGAGAAAGTCAAAACTCAAATCGGATCCCAGAAGTTGACAGGGCGCATCAAGTGCAAACATACGAGCCACGGAATTCTGCCAAAAAGGCAAGGTATGGACCCAGAGAATCCTCTTCTTCAGGTGTCCATGGTTCGCCAGCGGCGCATTTTGAACATCGCGAAGCAAAAATTCCATATATTTTTCCAGGTTCGGAGAACCCGCCTGCAGGTGTGTCAGAAAAATACGATACATTTCGGTTAAAGGGTCATTTGTAAATTCGCGAAAAGCAAGCTCGCTTTGGTAGCGTGCATAGAGATCGAAACTTCGTTTCTCTCTTCTGATCGCTTCTGCCAGGCGCTCTTCGTTTAGCTTGCGGTGAGTGGTGTCCTCCAGGAATCTTGCCATTGATCGAAACTGGTTTGCCACATAGATCACTGCTTCGTCTGGAATTGCCTTATCCCAATTTGGGGCAGCCTGGCCCATTTCGACACACAAATCCTCTTCGACATATGAATCCTCGTAGCCAACCGAAACTGCAGGCACATCCAGCACAAAAAGGGGTACTTGCCAATACGAGGCAAGAGTACGAAAAGTATTCAGATTGGCATCGCAAGCCACAGTTGCGTGTATGACACACTGGGGCTTTGGCAGCACGGAGGAGAGCGATGCTCCAAGGAGCGCCTTGTGGTACGAGCAATAAGTTTTTGGCACTCCCCAGTTTTCTGCATATTCAACAAAACCACGTTCGCAACATGCCCCGTCCAGGTAACCGGCAAAGCCCTCTACGAATTGCGGCACGAGATCCATAGCGACGAGTAACTCACAGGGGAGAAAAAGGTTGACTACAACCGACTCTTGAGGCTTTCGGAGCGGCGCAAGAATGGCCTGGCCGCATGCCAAGGCTGCATAACGCTGGCTTAGGCCTAAATGCGAAACAGGATCAAGGCAGCTCAAGTGGCTTTGAAGGTTGTTCGCTCTAAAGCCGACCTTGAGCAGCTTTAGCGCTGTCTTCGGTCTTGTTTCAATGCAAGTGCCAACTGCATTCCCGAATGCACGTACGATAGAACTCATTCTTGCTTGTTGGTTCATTATTGAATCAGTCTGCTCCTTTTGCCGGCCTACGACACACAATGGTCTTGAAGCGACCTTGAGGAAAAGAGTAGACTAAGTATTCTATCCTTAAAAATGATTGTACACCAGTTTCTAAGTGTTTAGAAAGTGAGTCGTGCAGAAAACCAATCCTAAAAGGCTGGCGGAATGGAAGAAGATCTGCTCAAGAAGCTCTCTCAACTCGCTTCGCAAGAACACATCGAGCTCCCCAAATGGCTTTTTCCAGAAGAGCTCACTGAAGCCGAGACCGAAGTGAACGAAACTCGGTACCTCAAACTGGCAAAAGAGAGCAATGTCCCATTCTGGGGTCTTTTTAAGGCTGTTTTCGAGGAAGACCGCCTCTTGGTTCTCCCCAGGCTCCTAAGTGCCACCGTTAAGACGCTCGATCGCATTCCAAAATCGCTCCTCATGCGAGCGAGCCCGGAAAGAGAAGAGTATATTTTCGATACGTTTAGAATTTGGTCCGGTGCCATTTGTCAGTTACTTCAGATAAGGCTGAGCGTCAAAGGGGCGGAGCGGATAGATCCAACCAAGACGTACCTTTTTGTGTCCAACCACCGCTCGCCAGCCGATATTCCTGTACTCTACAACACCGTCCCCACAAAAGCGGCCTTTGTAGCCAACAAGGTCATAGGACAGATTCCCATTTTCTCGTATTGGATGAAAGCAAGCGGTGCCGTTTTTGTAGATCAGGGCAAACCTAAAGAGGAAGTGGATGCCTTTAAAACTATGGTCAGACGACTAAAGCAGGGACGAACACTGATTCTTTTCCCGGAAGGTTATATCCACCAAGGGCCAGGCGTTGGAGAATTCAAACGCGGTGGTATCCACGCTGCTTTGCTCGCCAATGTACCAATTGTGCCAACATGCCTTTTCAACACCGAGAAGGTAATACGAACAGGGACTTTCCATTTTGTTCCAAGACAAAACGTCTGCGTGGAGTTTGGGGAACCCATTTATCCCGATTCGTTGAGCAGGAAAGAAAAGAAGTTTATAGAGCTCACTACAAGGGCCGAAATTGCCGCCATGCGGGAGAATGCGCGTAGAAAGGAGTCTGCTCAGATTTCAATTCCTGAGTTGCGGGCTACACTTAAGGAAACCATTAATAGGTTGACGTAATTGAAAAAAACGTCGTTAAAGCAGTTGTAGCAAAGGAGAAACCAACTATGTCGGATCCAGTTAGTCGTACCATAGACCCTAACCAGCAAAAAAAGAAAAATGCTTATGCTTTTTTGGTCCTGATCGGTATTGTGAGCCTCTTTTCCGACCTCACCTACGAAGGTGCAAAGAGCATCATTGGGCCATACCTGCTGTTGTTGGGTGTGTCCGCTTCCACGGTCGGTTTTGTCTCAGGCCTGGGGGAATTCATCGGTTATGCGTTTAGGCTTGTGGCAGGCTACATAAGCGACAAGACCAAGCGCTATTGGACCATTACCATCATAGGCTATGCCTTTAACGTCGTCGTCATTCCGGCGCTCGCGCTGGCCACGA
>JBDKTP010000043.1:0-88198 GCA_039680115.1 Rectinema sp. | reverse complement strand
GACGATTTGTCCATGATGTGGGTAAGTCAGTCCTAACCCGTACTCCAGCTCATTGCCTGGCCTGATTGGTATTGATATGGCGACAGCGCTTGGGGGCACATTCCCCTATAGCAAATTGTGCACTTTTTTCGTAAAGTGTACCTTTGCGAAGCAAATGAGGATCCATGTCCGGCTGTTGGGTGTTTTCCCCAAAACAGTGCAATCGGAACGCAAAAAAACGAAAGTAGGAAAACGATGAAAGTATTGTTCGTACAACTGCCGCTGCAAGGACCAAACTGGGAGGATGTTCCTGCAAATGTCCCCTTGGCTGCCGGTTATCTGACTGCCTATGCCGAGTCTGTAGGGCTTCTGGATCGCTCGGAGTGGTCGATCCTGGACGAAGCAACCATGAATTATGGTTCCGATTCGGCTGTGGTGGCGAAAATTGCTGAAAATGAGCCTGACTTGGTCTGTTTTAGCTTATATGCCTGGAATCTGGAGCGCAGTCTTCATATTGCAACAAAAGCTCGGGAACTCTTGCCACGTGCACGTTTTCTGGCTGGTGGGCCTGAAGTCGTCGATGGCATGCCTATTCTCTCGCGCTCGCCATTCCACGCTCTTGTAAAAGGCGAAGGCGAACTGCCTTTTGCCACTCTGCTTCAAAATGTTCGTCAGCATAAACCTTTGTCACGACTCTATACTGCTCCGGAACTACTTCTCGATCTCTCAAAACTGCCTAATCCGTACCTTGCGGGTACCTTGCCTCTAAAGAAAGACGGTACCGTTCACTTTGAGACAATGCGGGGCTGCCCTTTCCACTGTGCGTACTGTTTCTATGGGAAGAACTACCCTACCTTGCGCCGTTTTCCGCAAGAGCAAACCATTTCTATTATCCAAGCGGCCACAAGGGCTGGAGCCACAGAATTGTACATTATGGATCCTTCTTTTCAATTTGGCTCCGACCTTGCACAACGGCTCAAGAGTATAGCCCAAGCCAATAGCTCGGCAATTCCAATCCACACCGAAATGCGGCTAGAGTCCGTCACCCCGGAAATCGGAGAACTGATGCAGGCTGCGCATATCGCGGAGGTTGAGGTTGGTCTGCAGAGCATCAACCCAAAGGCCCTGGAGGCAATCAATAGGACCCTGGACAAGGAAGCATTTGAAAAAGGTGCGGAAATACTCCAAAAACAGCATATTCTCGTAAAGACCGGACTCATTCTTGGCTTACCCTTCGACGGCTATGAACAGGTCATCGAGACTTTCGATTTTCTTGGCATGCAAGGCCTGGGACAAGATGCAGAGCTGTACCCACTTTCGTTTTTGCCAGGAACCGATGCCCGGGAACGGGCAGACGAATGGGGCATGGACAGAATGGAACTGCCACCCTACTGGGTCACTGCAAACGACTGGATTTCCAGCGACGATATGGTAGATGCAGTCGCAGCTTTTGAGGAAAGTTTCGATGTAGAATGGGCAGAGCCCCCTGCGCCACATTTCCTGCCAGAAAAAGAAGGCTTTTGCTCGTTTGTCGACGCAAGGAAAATCGAAAATATCGAATGGATGAGCGCCAATCCGCAACGGCTGGCCAATTCTGTCACGGTGCTTGCGGACGCAGAAGACCCAGAAAGTCTCTCCCGGCTAGTTCGGGCGGCGCGCGATCTTAGGCGTGACAATCCTTACAACCTCTATCAAATCGTTCTTTTGAGCGACACTCGCATACCATCGGAGAAGCTTATTGCAAGAATTCAAGATGCATTCAGCTACCCGGATCATTACTACGAACTCACGCATTATTTCTCTCCAGATCCGCAGGAAGGATATCAGGCACGAATGTTCTTTGCGACACGCAACTTCACGCTGGCTTATCGGGCCATGGAAGAAGCGCTTGACCTGGAGACAATGGTGATTCTTTCCGGCAAGACTGGTTACAACGCGGAGCGCCTGGTGGAACTCTTGCCCTATGTCATTTTTGACCGCGATGGTATTCCATTCGACAGGCTTTATGAGCTTTTGACGATCTATTCTGATTATCCTTCTATGTTGATAGAGGCACCGCCCAATCTTTTTGATTAAAACGGCCTGCTCCACAAAAGTTCAAAAGAAAACTGTTTCCAGACTCCAAAAACCCAAGTAATCTCTGTGATCCTTATCTGAGTGTGATATAGTGCAATTTATCTATGCTGCTTACAGGCATTCTAGTCGACTTTTGGTCGTTTTCTGTCGATAATTTTTAGAGAAGCTTGAGAAGAGGTACGAATGATACACCGCCACATAACCCACATGGCGCGCGTTGCGCTAGCGCTTGTTGCAGTTTCGCTCACGCTCTGGTCTCTTGTCTCCTGCGGGACCACACCAAAGCCCCGGAAGGAAGTGACGCTCAATGAGCTCATTATGAAAGGAGATGCAGAATCGATCAAGAAGTTCTATGCAAACCAAGAGCAGCTCAACCAAAAAGATGGCCAGGGACTTTATCCTCTGCACTACGCCGTCTTACGCGGAGACCCTCAAATAGCCGAAATCCTCATCGTTTTGGGTGCTGATCCTGATGTTGTAGACCCTGCAGGGAAGACCCCCCTCCGCTACGCAATAGATCGTTCTCAAATACAAATGGCAAAAATACTTGTGGCTCACAACGCTGATCCGTTCATTACCGATGCTTCGGGCGTAAGTGCGGCCGAAGCCGCACTCGGCAAAGGCGATGATCTTTTGCTGGCTGTCTTTAACCCATCAAACATAAACAGGTCGGGACCCGATGGGCGTACGATTCTCCATATGGCGGCGGATCGCCTGATGGTGGACGAAGTGGACGCTCTCTTGGCCGAAGGCGCATCTGTTCAAGCAAAGGACAAGGCGTCGCGTACCCCTTTGGACCTTGCCCTGCTCTATCCAGACGACAAACGCTCGGCTGAAATTGCCGAAAAGCTGATCGTAAAAGGAGCAAATCCCTCGTTCCAGGAGTTCTCCTGGTTCGCTACAACCGTTCGCTCTCCGGACTATAACACCGTGCGGTTTACCAATGGGAATACCCCTCTGCATGAGGCGATTTCAAGATTTCAGTATGGATTTGTCGATTTCCTTTTGGCAAAAGGATTAGATCCCAATATCAAGAATCTGTCAGGTGATGCCCCATTGCATGTAGCGGTTCGTGTCGGTTGGGTAAGTGGCGCGGAAGTCCTACTACGGAATGGAGCGGATCCAGACATTCGGGACGCGAAAGAAAACACTCCCTTACACCTTGAAGCGCCTGCTTCGGTGCGGTTGCAGATGACACAGCTGCTTTTGCGGTTCAAAGCCGACCCTTCGCTTAAGGATAAAGGTGGAAACACGCCACTTCATAAGGCAGTGAAATTGACCTATGCCCCTTCGATTGCAGAAGAACTCCTTAAGGCAGGTGCTCCTGTCAACGCCACGAATGGTGACGGCGATACGCCACTCATGATCTGCGTCAAGGCCAAGACGTACGATTATGCCAAAGCGCTTATCGATGCGGGGGCCGATGTCTTTTTGCGCAATCTCAAGGGTGAAAGCCCATTGTCTTTAGCTGTAGTGCAAGGTGTCACCGCAATAGACAAAATAGTTCTGCAATCCAATGTTTTGCAGCGTGACAACGACGGCAACAGCATTATTTCAACGGCTATTGTGCTTGGTGGCTCTGCAGACGTAGTTTCGCTTATTCTTGCCAGGGGCGCAGATCCGAATGTCCGAAACAACGCCGGCGACAATGCTCTCCATATTGCAGTCAGGAATAATTTCGGAGCGCAAGGGCTTTTGCTCCTCAACGCCAAAGCCGACATCTTTGCCCAGAATGTAGCCCAGGAATCACCAGTTTCCCTGGCGCTGACTGCACGAGGCGGGCCTTACGACTGGTTTTTCACTCCTGCGGTCTTGGCCGCACGCGATACTAATGGCGATACGGTTGCGCATCTCGCCGCAAAAAAGAATCTGCCGGACGGGCTTGAGTATCTTAAGCAAAAAGGTGCAGCAATGGATGCTGTCAACGCAGCCAAGGAGACTCTCTTGCACGTGGCCGTGAAGGCAGACGCCGCAGACGCCGCCCGATATCTCATAGCGAATGGTGCCAACCTTTCCGCGCGTGATATCAACGGCAATGCACCACTCAATGTTGCAGTCCTGAGTAATGCAAAGACATGCCTGCAAGTATTAGTGCTTTCGGGTGTCGATCTTAATACTCGGAATTTTAGCGGTGAAACCCCTTTGCATCAGGCCGCCAGAACAAAGAATCTGGATTTTGTCAGTTATCTTGTAGAACGAGGTGCCGCCCTTGAGGTTCAGGACAACCGTGGGTTTACGCCACTCGCACTGGCTGCCAGAGAAGCGCAAACTGCAATTGTACAATATCTCTTAAAAGCACATGCATTTGTGGATGCAAGAGACTCTACAGGCTCAACACCCCTTCTCTATGCCGTCGATGTCGCTCAGCTTGATCTTGTGCGTGCCTTGACTCAGGCGAACGCAGATATTCTTGCAAAGAACGCAACTGGCGACTCGCCGCTTCTCCTTTCTCTAAGAAAGGGCGGTGCCATCCTGCGTGAACTTTTGTCAGGACCGGCTTCTGACAGGGCAGACGCGGATGGCAAGACTCCGCTGAGGCAACTGGTCGACTCACAGGCACCTGTCGATGCCATCAATTTGGCATTAAGTTTAGGTGCAAACCCAAACTCCCGCGATCGTTATGCAAACACACCACTTCATGCAGCTTTGAACAATAAAGATAATAAAGATTATGCAACGGCGAAGGCGCTGACTGCCAACAAGGCCGATCCCTTTGCGAAGAACTATCAGAGCATAACACCCGTGGGTCTTGTCATGAACGACTCGGAAGGATTGAAGGCGCTTGTGCAAGCAGCGGGTATCGATAGTGTGGACGCGATGGGCGAAGGTTTCCTTCACTACGCGGTGAGAAGCGGCAATGCAAGCGCGGTCAAGCTTCTTCTGGCGCTAGGAGCAGACAAAAACCTCAAGAATATCGCAGGAGAATCTCCAGCCGACATCGCGAAGAGCAAGGGCAATGTGGAGATCAAGTCGCTGCTTCTTTAGACTGTGCTATAGAAAGTCGAACGTCCGGCTCAAGCTGAGTGGAATATGCTGTGTCAGTAATCTTCCAGCTCTTTTTTCTGTCGCAGTTTTTCAAGAGCCCGTTTTTGAATTTGTCGGACACGCTCCCTTGTGATGCCCAGCACTTTGCCAGTTTCTTCAAGGGTCAAGGGGCCCTCTCCGGTGAGGCCATAGCGCAGCTGAAGCACCGTCTTCTCCCGCGAATTGAGGCTACGCAGGACTTGTGTCAACACTTCTTTTATTGCGGCCGTGCTTGTCTCGCTGAATGGATCTGGGCTCAAGTCGTCCTTGATCACATCCGAAAGCGAGGCATTGTTGTCGTCGTCTATGCTTACGTCCAAACTGGTCGTGTTTTGGGAGAAGCTGATTACTCGCATAAGCTTTTCTTCGGACATTTCGAGCCTTTTTGCCAATTCTGCCACTTCAGGCAGACGCCCAAGTTCCTGCGTCATTTGTCTGGAGGCGCAATAACATTTCCTGATAGTGTTGAGCATGTGGACTGGAACTCGAATTGTACGCCCTTGATCGGCCAGGCACTTAATAATGGCTTGCCGTATCCACCACGTCGCATAGGTCGAGAAGCGAAAGCCACGCGAATAGTCAAAGCGACTTACAGCTTCGAGAAGGCCAATATTCCCTTCGTCGATAAGGTCCAAAAGACTTAGGCCCCGGTGCTGATAGTTTTTGGCTATGGAAACGACCAATCGGAGATTGGAGGTAACCATCTTTTGTTTGAGTAGGCAAAGCGCCGTGTCTATGTTTTGGAGCCGTTCAGTTTCTTCCGCGTCTTTTAGAGCTGTGGACTGCAATTCTGAAGTGTGGTCGCCATCTATCCTCTGATCTCCCCCTTGAGCATTCCCCTGTAGGCGTTTTTGCTCTTCCAGAATTCGATCTTTTTCCTTTTGAAGGGAAGCTATCTGCATGCCGATTTCTTGTTCTTCTGCCATATCGAGGAGTGGAAACTGTGCTATTTCCCGCAGATAAAAAGCAAGCGGATCTCTATCTTCACCTTGCCGCTTTTTTCGCTTGTTGCCCGTCGTAGGCGATAGGAGATCTTTCTGTATGGCGCCGTCCTTAGGCGCCATTGGCACCTTTGGCTGCTTTGGCTCTGCCATCTCAATGCAACCCCTTGAAGACAAGCTACCTACGCCACAAGGTTATCATGCTTTCCAGAGGAACGGTAGTCGAAATATGAAAGATTTATAACTTAGTCGCG
The DNA here is from genome assembly GCA_039680115.1 of Rectinema sp. GTDB lineage: Bacteria > Spirochaetota > Spirochaetia > Treponematales > Rectinemataceae > JAFIHQ01. The sequence goes on along the minus strand of JBDKTP010000043.1, from coordinate 81,924 downwards.
CGGTGCCAGTGCGGGATCTATTGGTTGGCCATTTCTAAATACGAAGAAATAAGCAATGGGCGTGCCATCTTTCGGATCCAGGCCGATTTTACCAAGTTCAGTACCGGAATTGACGCGGTCTCCGGTCTTGACACTGAGCGCCTCATTGCCTCCATAGACATACACGTACCCAGATTTTGCCTGCACAAACACAACTTGGTTAAACCCACGAGAAGGCCCCGCAGAAACGACAGTTCCAGAGGCGATAGCTTTTGCAGTCTCACCGGGTTTTACACGTATCATTACACCTTCAAGTTTGCCATCCAGATACATCGCCTTTCCTGTGGCAGGCCAATTGAGGTTCATGTCGACCACACGGTCCTGAGTTTTTACCGGGCTTGGCAAAGGTACGCTGGGAGCGGCAGGGGCCGGAGCAGACGAGCCGGCAGTGGCAGGGGATGTGCTGGTAATGTTCCCGGTACCCGCTGCACCTGCACCTGCACCTCCAGTAGACGCAGATGACTTCACTGTTGTTGTCGTTGTCACACTTGTTGTTGAGGTCGATGCAGGGGTAGAAGGAGAGCTGGGCGCGGGTGTAGGTTGTGGCGCAGGTGTAGGTTGTGGCGCAGGTGCAGGTTGTGGCGCAGGTACAGGTTGTGGCGCAACAGTCGGCTGCGAAGCGGGAGCCGAAGCACTTGGAGCCGGTTTGGAAGTGGACGAAGCCACCGATGTACCTTGAACAGGTTCTTGCGCAGGTATTACAAGAGTATCTCCCACTTTGAGGACATAATCAGAGGATAATTTGTTAGCGGCGAGCAAGTCTGCAATAGAAATGCCATAACGTTGCGCGAGGCCATACAGGGTTTCTCCTTTTGTAACCTGATGAACCGAGGGGATTATAAGGACTGTACCTGCCTTGACCTTGGTTGGATCTGTTATCCTGTTGGCTGCGGCCAAGGCTTCATATGGGATATTGTATTTCTTTGCTATCGAATAAAGCGTCTCCCCTTTCTGAAGCGTGTAGGTCACGGAATTCTGACCAAAGGCGATCCCTAAGGCCACAAAAAGGAAAAACACGATAGCAACTGCCTTCTTAGACTTCATCGACTTCATCTTCACTCAATTCCTTCCAGGTTTACTCTATGGATCTACTATTCTTTTGCATTTTCAAGTCGTCTCTTCTCTTCTTCTCTCGTCTTTTCTATTGTATCGGCAATCAAAAGGCATTATTTAAGCCTAAACCCCAGCACTGGCTCTCCGTAGCGCTGTTTTCCGGACTTGAGCGTGTAAACGCCGCATGACAACCCGTTATACCTTTCGTACCTCATCTTTCGTACCTCATGCCGGCCTTTTCATTTCTGCCACAAATCGGTAAAATTAGTAATATCACGTCAGAGGAGAAACATCACAATGTCCGAGCGTTCGGCTTTAAACAATGCCAGGTTTGCTTACGTCCCCAAGATGCCAGAAGTCTTCTCATCCGCCATTTCCGATATAAAGGCAGTGCCCACGGAGGCTATAGAACCTGAGGTGGACAAAGAAAGCCTAAAAGCTATCTTTAAACATAGCTACGGTAAACCAGCCGTAAAGTTTGTGCAAGGCACCAACGTTGCCGCAAACAAGGCCCTGACCGTCGGAGTTCTGCTCTCTGGTGGCCCTGCTCCGGGTGGCCATAACGTTGTTGCTGGCCTTTTCGACGGTCTAAAGCGTGGTTCCCCTGACTCGCGTCTGATAGGATTCAAGGGCGGCCCTGGTGGCCTCGTCGATGACTGTTATCTTGAGCTCACTTCCGACATCATAGACTCCTACAGAAATACCGGCGGGTTTGACATTGTGGGTTCTGGCAGAACCAAGATCGAAACTCCGGAGCAATTCGAAAAAGCGCTTGCCAACGCGCGCAACCACAAGCTCGATGCGCTTGTAATTGTTGGTGGAGACGATTCCAATACTAACGCCGCCCTCTTGGCCGAGTACTTTGCCCAGCATAATGCACCAATTACTGTGGTCGGTGTCCCCAAGACTATCGACGGCGACCTTAAGAACGAATGGATCGAGGCTTCCTTTGGATTCGACACCGCAACCAAGACCTATTCAGAACTGATTGGCAATATATGCCGAGACGCTGCTTCCAGCAGAAAATACTGGCACTTCATAAAACTGATGGGGCGTTCGGCCTCGCATATCGCTTTGGAATGCGCATTCCAAACTCGAGCGAACGTGACACTTATTTCTGAGGAAGTTCAGGCAAAATCGATGAGTCTGGCACAAATCGTCGAGGTGATTTGCTCATCTGTGGCAGCAAGAGCCTCAAAAGGAGAAAACTTCGGAGTTGTGCTGATTCCTGAGGGGCTGATCGAGTTCATTCCTGAGATCAAAGTGCTTATCGACAACATAAATGACCTGCTTGCGAGCGAAGAAGCGGCATTCAAAGCCCTCAACGATGTGAATGCCCAACGAGCCTTTATTCAGAATAAACTGCCAGAGGAATCCGCCACAGTGTTCGCTTCCTTGCCAGAGCAAATCCAAGCCCAACTGTGTTGGGATCGGGATCCACATGGCAACGTGCAAGTTTCTCGAATAGAAACAGAAAAACTCCTGGTATCAATGGTGCAGGCAAGACTTGCAAAAATGAAGGAAGAGGGGTCCTATAAAGGCAAGTTCGACTATCAGACTCACTTTATGGGCTATGAGGGCCGATGCGCATTTCCCTCAAACTTTGATGCCGATTATTGCTATTCACTAGGTTTCACCGCCTACTTGCTTTCATTATATGGATTCTCCGGCTATATCGCTTCTATACGAAATCTGGCAAGTCCAGCAAGTGAGTGGATACCTGGTGGCATTCCGCTTGTTTCTATGATGAATATTGAACATCGGCATGGAGCGGATAAACCAGTGATTAGGAAAGCATTGGTCGAACTTCAGGGCAAACCTTTTCAGTACTTTGCCGGTCAGCGGGATAAGTGGGCGCTTTCTTCTGACTATCGACTGCCGGGTAGCATTCAGTACTTTGGGCCCCCTGCGGTTACTGATGCAACAACGCTGACGCTCCAGATAGAACGGAGTTAGCGAATGAAAAAATCCTGGTGGGCAAAAAGGTGCTTTGCTGCGTTGACGATGAGTCTTGTGCTGGCAATTGCTGTCTCGGCTCAGGAAATAGTGACCGCTGAGCAATTCTTCGCCAAAGTATCGGACCGTTATGCCTCGGTAAACGATTATACGGCTCAGATACAGATCAACGCAGGTGGTCAACTCATGGCTGGAGACCTTTGGTTTAAAGCTCCGCAGCTCATGCGGATCGATTTTCGACAGCCACCAGATCAGGTGATCGTATTTGATGGGCAAAGGCTTGCGGTCTACGTTCCACAATATAAGGCCGTTCTGCAACAGGACGTGAGCAGCGATAGCCCTGGGGCTGGGGCAGCAAGTCTTGCAAGCAGAGAAGGCCTTGCGATGATGAAGCGCAATTATTCGATCGCATGGGAATCTTCGCCTCAACCAGTACCGCTGGACTCGGGTTCCTCGGAGTTGGTACAACGCTTGGTTTTGACCCGAAAATCGGCATCCGAGGGTTTTAAGACGATCAAAATATCGGTCTCGCCCGACACATTGCTTTTCCGCAGAATCGAAGGTTGGACTGTAGCAAACGAAAAGATTACCTTTGATTTTACACAGACCAAGTTGAATCAGAATATTCCTACGTCGAAGTTCTTGTACGATGCCCCTGCCAGTGCAAGTGTGTACAACAATTTTCTGTTTCAGTAAGTACTTATAGTGTGGCAATGCTGAGGAATACGACTGCGTTAAGGAAGGATTTTGGATGGCAAAGATAGGGGCTCAGTTACAAGAGACTAGACTTAAGAAGGGCCTAACCCTTGATCACGTGGCCGACGATACCAATATCAGTGTCCGATTTCTTGCCAAAATTGAAGCCGACGATTTTACAGGCTTTCCGGGGGAACCCTACATAGTTGGCTTCATAAAGATCTATGCCGATTATCTCGGGCTTGATCCGCAACTCGTCGTCGCCACTTACCGTCAAAAAGAAAGTGTTGTGCCTTCCCAAACGGGAGCCCTCGACACAACCACCGCGAGTTCTGCTACTGCCAAGAAAGACCGAAGAAAAGATATAAACAAAAGCAAGAATGCTCTGACTGCGGAGTCTGAAGGCGCACCAGAACAAAAACCGACACCAGTTGAGCCTGCAGGACATTCAAAGAGGATTCTGGGCATCGTGCTTCTGCTCATCGTAGTGGCGTTGCTTGTTTTTGCAGCCATTCGACTAAAGCCCCGCGAAACAGCTGCCGCGGCCGACAGTCAGGCTGCCAAACCAGTTGAATATCGTGTAGAAGGAACGCCTTTTGAAAAACGATTGTTCCCTGGTGACAGTCTTATAATTCCTCTGGGTGACGATGTGTTCAAACTGACTCTAGATTCTATCGACGAAACGGTTAACCTGACTACGCCCTGGGGACCTTTCAAATTGTCTATCGGCCAACAGGCTCCAATCGACATGAATAAAGATGCCAAGCCTGATGCCACAATGACTATTGTTGATTATGAAAAGAATAAGCCTGCTTCCGGAGCGCTCTTACACTTGGAAATAGCAGATAACCAAAGTGCCCAGCCGGCACAAGCCGAAGTAACGGTACCGGACTCGGTCCAGAATTCCACTCAGCAGAATGCCTCTCAAGGGACAGCGAGCGCACCTACAGTGCTGTTCAAATCCCCCAAAGGCCCCTATCCTTTCGTGGTCCAGGTTAGCTTCCGTGGAAACTGCATGTTTCGATACGAAGCTGATCGAAAGGAATGGGTAGAAAAGTATTATCTGAAAGGCGAAAATCTCACCTTTAACGTCAACTCCTCGCTCACTGCTTGGGCTTCAAATGCTCAGGCAGCCAAGCTCGTGTTTCAAGCTTCTGGTGGCAAGACCGCGGAAATGGAAATGGGAGGTCCCGGACAAATCGCCGTCAAGAAAGTATCTTGGTCGCAGACTGACGGTGGCTGGGCTCTCGTCGCCACCGACCTCGATTGACCCAGTTTTTCTGGGCACGGGATAATAACGGCATAATAAGACGGGAAATGATGAGAGAACTGGCTGCAAGGAAGCCGAACATTAAGGAAATCCTGTGAAATTCTATATTGATCAACATGGCTGTGCCAAGAATCAGGTGGATGGCGAGGAGCTGGTGGCGCGCTTGGAAGCCGAAGGATACGAATACGTACCAAATGGCGCCGATGCCGACCTCGTAATCGTAAATACCTGCGGTTTTATTGAGTCCGCCAAAAAAGAATCTATTGAAGCTATTGCCCAAATAAAGAGCACTTGGCCAGACAAAAAAGTACTTGTTGCCGGCTGCCTCGCCCAGCGCTACCCCAAAGTACTCTTGGACGAAATGCAAGAAGCTGACGGCATTTTTGGCAACAATGACCTCTCCCAAATAGGCGAAGCCGTTCGCAACACGATGGCAGGTAAAAGGATGGCGCTCACGCCATCGGCGCCTCAGACCACACAGACCGTCTATTTTGAAAGAGAAAGGCTTTTCGATTTTCCAGGCACCGCACACGTAAAAATCACCGAAGGTTGCTCGAATCACTGCAGCTACTGCGCAATTCCCCTCATAAGGGGCGAATTGCGCTCAAGGACCTTGGACGATGTGGTGAGCGAATGCAAAAGCTTGCTGGATCGTGGAATCTTTGAACTCAACCTGGTAGGCCAGGACTTGAGCGGTTATGGCAAGGATCTCAACGGCGGCGCCAGCCTCTTGCCTGAACTTCTAGCCAGGCTCTCGGTTCTCAACTATGACTTTAGAGTGCGCGTCCTCTATATTCATCCCGACCACTTCCCTGAAGCGATATTGCCAATCATGGCCAAAGATCCGCGAATTCTGCCCTACTTTGACTTGCCTTTCCAACATGCCTCGCCGCGCCTTTTGCACACCATGCACCGCTTCGGCTCTGAAGACCGTTACCTCGAACTTATTGAACACATCCGTTCCACGCTCCCCGATGCTATGATACGATCCACATTCCTCATCGGTTTTCCCGGCGAAACGGACGAAGACTTTGCCATCCTGCAGGATTTCCAGCAAAAGGCGCGGCTGGACTGGCTCGGCAGCTTTACCTATTCGCGGGAGGAGGATACGCCCGCCTATTCGATGCCTGGTCGTGTACCCAAAAAGGTGGCGCTTGCGCGTCAGAAGCAGATCGAAGAGGCGCAAGGCCCTATTACCACACAAAGGTTACAGCGCTTTGTCGGCCAGGAACTCGAAATTCTGGTTGAAGAACAAGTCGAAGGCTCGTCGATGAGTCTAGGCCGTGCATGGATGCAGGCGCCCGATGTGGATGGCCTCACTGTAATGGAGGAGCCCCTTGCGCCAGGAACCGTCGTCACTGCCAAGATAGAGAGCGTCAACGGGGTGGACTTGTTCGCCCGCAGAGTCGGCGAGGTTCGCAAGACGCCTTCTGGTTGCGTTACATCCACGGGATTTGGCACAGCGATGGCAGCAAAATGAGTGCACACTTACCTGCCTATTTGGAGTCACTCAATCCTGAACAGCTACAAGCGGTGTTACACGTAGGCGGGCCTCTTCTCATCCTGGCTGGCGCAGGAACCGGCAAGACGAGGGTGATTACCACAAAAATAGCATACCTTGTCAAAGAGAGAGGAATGAGTCCCGAATCCATTCTAGCGGTGACCTTTACTAACAAAGCCGCACGCGAAATGCGGGAACGCGCCATGCAGATCGAGCCAGCATGCGAAAGAGCCACCATCCGCACTTTCCATTCGTTTGGCGCCTGGTTCTTGCGCCGCAATGCAGCGGCAGCTGGCATCGACTCGAATTTCGTCATTTACGACGATGACGACTCTACCCAGCTTGTGAGGACGATTCTTCCACAAGCCTCTAAACAGGAATGCGAACACTATGCCACCCTTATTTCCAGGGCTAAAGATTACAACATAGAGCCCGACTCTCCTGCCTTGGACAGGCTTAGCCAGGAAAGCGATTTGAGGCGTATCTACACGATGTACGAAGAGCGCCTCCGTGCCACAGGAAACGTGGATTTTGGCGACCTTATCCGGCTACCTGCCCGCCTTCTTGAGTCGGACCAGGTGATTGCGCTGCGCACACACCAAAGATTCCGGGTTATCCTTGTGGATGAGTACCAGGATTCAAACGTAGCTCAGTTTATTTTACTACAAAGACTTGCATCTGAAGGAACTTATGTGTGCGTCGTTGGCGACGACGATCAGTCTATTTATCGCTTCCGTGGCGCCGAGGTAAGGAATATCCTCTCGTTTGCAAATTCTTTCCCCGGGACTACCGTGATACGACTGGAACGCAATTACCGCTCGAGCCAAAGCATTTTGGACATTGCAGGCAACGTGGTCTCCCATAATAAGAATAGACTTGGCAAGACCTTGCATGCGACAAAACCAGGCGGTATCAAGCCCGAACTTGCCCTCCTCGATGACCAGGATCAGGAGGTGGAGTTTTGCTCACGCATAGTAAAAAACCACCTAAAAGCGGGTGGTAGGCTATCCGACATAGCGATCCTCTATCGCACCAACGCCCAGTCGCTTGCTTTCGAAAAAGAATTCCCACGGAAGAAAATAAACTACAAGATCGTCGGTGCACTGAGATTCTACGAGCGGGAAGAAGTCAAGGATGTACTTGCATACCTTTCGTTCTTGCTTAATCCTCGAGACGAAATCGCATTCCGGCGCATTGTTAATAAACCAACACGCGGGCTTGGAGAAAGTAGCGTCGATATGCTTCTAGAAGATGCTCAACAGACCGGAACCTCGATCCTGGAAGCATGCTCGGCAAATCAGAGCGCACTCAAGGGCAAGGCCAAGCTCGGTATGGAAGAATTTCTGGCTGTCATAAAAGAAGCGTCGGAGCAACTCAAGCCTGCGGGCGAAAAAACTGATAAGGGAGAAAAATCCCTCAGCGTGGTGCTGGAAACGGTAATAGAAAAGAGCAAGTTGGCTGAATACCACAAAAACAAAGATGAAATCGCTGGAACACAGAAACTCAGCAACATGGAAGAACTCGTCAATGCGGCGTCGCTCTATCCTGCAGTGCAGGAAGGGCTTGCGGAGTTTCTGGAGACAATCGATCTGGATAGAAGCCTGCAGGCAGTCGAGGACGAAGGTACCACGGACGCCGTAACGCTCATAACCATGCACAACACTAAGGGCCTGGAATTCCCAATTGTCATAATAACTGGCTTGGAGCAGGGGCTTTTTCCACGAGACGACGAATCCGGCGACGAGATTGAGGAACAGCGTAGGCTCTTTTACGTTGCATTGACCAGGGCCAAGGACAGAATCTACATGACAGCCTGCCACTGGCGGCGCATACACGGCAGACTTTTTGAGACACAACCGTCGCGGTTTTTGACAGAAATCGACCCATCCCTGTATCGTCTATGGGGAGAAATACCTCAAAGTGGATATCGTCCCTCAAGATCCGGCAGCGAAGCGGCGCAGACTAGGGGCGCTTTGGCAAGTACCACTCAAGGGCGCAGCACAGCTCAGGTATCAAAAGGCCTTGAATGGAAAGTTGGCATGAAGGTGTACCACGACGAGTATGGACAAGGCGTCGTCATCAAGACCACGGACAACGAGAACTCCGGCCCGCTCGTCATTGTTCAATTTGAGACTGGGAAGGTGGCACAATTCTTCCCAAAATACACGAAAAAACTGGAGAAGATTCAGGACTAGCCCTCAGGACCCTTCCACTCCATAGTTCTGGGCATCTGTGTCAAAAACCGTTTTGCCCGGTGCAAATTTCTCTAAGTCCGTTTTGGCGCGGAGTTTTTCGGCTTCATCTTGAGTAAGAATGATCTCCTTAAAAAGGTAGCCGTCTTCACTCACTTCCGCATTCGACCACGCAGCAAGCTCTTCAGCGATTTTGTCCACAGCGTTGGGGTCAGCCGGTTTGGCTTCTTCAATGCTTACTTGCACTTCTTTGGGTTTGAACCACGTTTTGGCTGAAGCAACTTTTCGAGCGACAATTCGGCGAAGATTCTCGAATTTGATTGTCTCGTTTTGAGCCTTGAGGCGCCCGCTCCTCACCGCTGGAATTATCCAAAAAAGCACCGAGAACACAAGGGGCACGAACCCAAGTCCCCACGCTATACCTGAGGCAGGGTTTGCCACACCAAAGGATTTCAAGAGATATGCCGTCGTAGAGTATAGATAGGACAACCCGCCCCTCAGCGCTATTCCATCGACCGTGACCGAGTAAAAGGCATTGCCCACGGAAAATGCATTGTAAAGGTAGTATCCCCCAAATGCCAGGTTGAAAACATTGATCCAATTGAAGATCTTGTTGAGTTTCGGTTCGTTTGATGAGAATCGGCCAAGCTTTTTCAGGGCAATCGTCGAGCCATCCACCTCGGGTGTCCTGTTCACTCTTGTAAGCAGATTGGGAAAACTGTAGTAGATGACACCGTTGTCGGTAACTTCTGGGCTGCCCTCAAATTCGAGAAGATATCGGTTGATTGCGTGCTCTGCTTCATCGGGCTTTAGTCCGGTAATAGCAATGAACTCCGGCATCGTGATGATTCCTTTGTGAGATTGAAGGAAAGCCAACACCGATTTTTTCTCGATTTCGTCCCAATGCGCGTTAGGATCGCCGTCACCAAACACGAAGGAGTAGATGGATTTGTAGAGCGGTTTGCGTGGTTTGACCTCAGAAAGGGCTGAATCGGAACCGTAGGGGCTTCCATAGGGCCGCCCATAGCCGCCGCGTTGTGGCTGCGGCTGTCGGAACAATTCTGAGTAGAACCAAAGCCTAACAAAGGAGTCGAAGAGCCGTGAAGTGAGATAAATACCGCCTATACCTACACTTCGACCAGAGCTACTTCCGTGGCTGTCACGGTGATCGCTCGATCCGCCACCTATGCTGCCCCCCATAGAAACCGCCATGGCGACCAGCAAAAGCACTATAAAAATCACAAAATAGCCAACAAGCATGAGCATGATCCAAATCTTGAATCCCAGCTTGAACGCCGCTAGAGCTCCCTTTTTTATGGATTTCCAAAGTTTTTTGAGTGTTGGCCCCAGTCCTTTGTATTGGCTTCTCATCCCTCGGGGAAAAGAATAGAGGATTTCGCCAGAGTCCGTCACCTTGAGTCGACCGTCGTATTCGTCAACTACAGCCGGCAATTCAGCTTTAATCTGATTGAGAGGAAGCCCGGTTAAGCCGGCCAGGTCGGCTATGGTAGCCATCATACCACGCGATTGAAAACTCTTGACTAATGTTTCACGGACCCTGTCTGGATCGTAATCGTATACCTTGCGAGATTCTTTTGCCACTGATTTTCCTTTAGGTTAACGTTTAGTTAACGTTCTAATTTCACCTTTACCTTTGCTTCGTACAAAGTAGTCCCACGTCTCATCCGACCTCGGATTTTCGCATTGCGAATGCGCGACTGTATAAAGCGGTGTACTCGCTTGCAGATTTCTCCCACGAAAAATCGCGAGTCATAGCCTTAAAACGCATCAGGTCGATGTGTTCCTGCCGATTGTACCAAGCCCAGGTGGCCCAGCCAACGGTATTATAGAGCGCCTTTGGTGTTAGGTCATCAAACATAAAGCCAGTACCTTCTCCTGTGTCCTGGCAATAATTCTCTACAGTGTCTGCGAGCCCTCCAGTTCTGTGCACGACCGGCAACGTACCATAGCGCAGCGAATACATCTGATTAAGGCCGCAGGGCTCGTATCTGCTCGGCATGATGAAAAAGTCTGAGCCTGCTTCGATAAGATGAGCCAAACGCTCGTCATAGCCGATTCTTCCTTTAAAATTGGCAAACCTTTGAGACAAAGCCCTGATCTCGTCCTCGCACCATCTATCACCGGAACCTAGAACTGCCATCTGAACATCCATGTTTGCACAGACTTGAGGCAAGGCTCCATAGCCCGGGCCAAACATCTCGGCAATCCCCTTTTGATCCGTGAGTCTTGTCACGATGCCAAAAAGGGGGACTGTTGGATCGGAAGGCAAGCCAAAAGTCTCCTGGAGTACGAGTTTGCACACAGCTTTGCCAGAAAGGTCGTCCACTGAGTAGTGTGCAGGCAAGTATTCATCCGTCTCGGGATTCCAGACCTCGGTATCGATACCGTTGAGAATACCGACTAGATCTCTGCTGCGGTGCCGCAACAAGCCATCCAAAGAAAAGCCCTGGCTTGGCGTCTGAATCTCGCGAGAGTAAGTCGGAGACACAGTAGAAAGGCAGTTTGCAGTAGTAATTCCAGCCTTTAATAGGTTAATGGCATCGTGAAATTCAAAGCCCGATCCAAAGAACTCTTCCCAGTCCAAACGGAAAAAGGGAAAGTGCTCCTTGGGATAGACGCCTTGATAGCCAAGATTGTGAATCGTAAGCACGCTGGCGGTATCCCGGAATTCGCTCTCTTTTTCAAGCGTCTTGAGATAGACGGGTACGAGCGAAGTTGGCCAATCGTGCACGTGCATTATGTCTGGGATCCAACGAAGCTTCCGGCAAAGCTGAAAAGCTGCACGAGACAGCAAAGCGAAGCGTTCTGGATTGTCCAAATACTCTTGATTTGCGGAATCACCATAAACCCCTGACCGACCAAAGTACTTTTCATAATCCAAGAAATACACAGGAACATCGGACTTGGGCAGAACGGACTCGTAGATGGCCGTCCAGTGCTCCTCAGTACCTATTGGTACGCCCATGCCGCCGTCGAGCAATTCAAGCGATTTCCTATCAATAAAATAATAGCGAGGGATTAGAATTCGCACGTCATGGCCAAGCCGAGAAAGCGCCTTTGCCAGAGAAGTGACCGCATCACCCAGACCGCCAGACTTTGCAAAGGGCATGGCTTCGCTCGAAACCATTAGAATTTTCACTCTCGTCCCTCCAGGCTAATTGATGTAGAAGTCGACCTCATCTACAAACCCGCCTTGATTATAGGGTGCATTGTCCATCGCTTCAATCGGTTGAATTCCACAAGATTTGAATTGACGAGTCCATTTACGGACGTTTCATGATTGACGTTCATCAAAATTCTTTAAGGAGGTTAGGATGTATAAGAGACTTGAAAAACAAAAACCTGGAACCCACATGCCAAGGATCCTCGCGCTTATGCTTTTGGCCCTGCTGTTTGTCGGATGTTCTGTGTTTCAGAAGAGTGGCAACTCAAAACTGTCCTTCAAGCTACAACTCGAACCATCTTTGGCACGGGCAACTCAGCCGAATGTTTCAAAGATGCTTCAGCGCGAAACCAGTTCAAATGGATCTAAGTCAATTATGCCGTCAAATGAATGGAGAATAGCCAAGTATACGATAGACGGTCTTCATTCGGATGGATCGACAATTACCCTTACAAGTACCACTACGAGTGTGAGTGCAGACCTCAAACCAGGCGATTGGACTTTTACGGTTAAGGCATTCACCGCCGCGGGGCAGGAGTTAGCCTCTGCCGTTCAAGAGGCAAACCTGCAACCAAATAGATCCGCCACCATCTCGGTGACACTTTTGCCGCTTCAAGGTCAAGGAAGCCTCGAGTTGACTGTCACGAGCAATTATGCGCTTAGTTCCTCGGAACTGATAACAGGTTACCTAAAGTATATGGGGCTCCCAGGTTATCCAAAACCCACTTCTCCACCATCAATTCCTATAATTCTGCCTTATGGACAGTCAGTGTTCACATCCTCCAGCCTTGACGCAGGATACTACGAGCTGGGCTTGAGTATTCGCGATAGTAGTGGAGTAGAGGCAGTGGGTTTAGCTGATGTTGTTCTAGTACTGACCGGCATGCAAACTAAGGGCGCATGCAAGATTGAAGCTGGCGATACAAGCATTAGCTTTTCGCCGCAGGCTATAGACTTGAGTCCACTTTCTGCCCCTACAATAAGCGTAAGGCACATGCTGTCCTATGACGCCAGGATTGCCTCTCTTGCCATTCCTCCAAGTGGGAATGAGTTTGCCAATTTGGAAACATCGTGGTACATGAATGGTTCGAATTTAGGAAGCAACTTTACCAAATTAGATCCAGGACGATTTCCCTCTAACACTCTTTTTTTCCCAGCTGTCACTGAAGCGCCCGGTTTATCTCAAGTCCGAATTGACCTTATTGCCAGGTCTGCCGATACCGGTCGCACAACGTCTGCCTATACCCTGCTCGATTTTATAGAGGGACCACAAGGAAAGTGGAGCACCTGGTTTGCTAGCTATGACTATCGGGCTGCAATGGGCCAATCGGTTTTTCGAAGAGGTGTTGAAGGCAATACAGGGACTGGTACCAAGACTGCGATCCGTGGGCTTGCATGTTCCCAAGAAGGTCTGGTTGTTGTTACTGGAATGGACTACGATTCAGCCATCCACACCTTTGCTTCGCCATCCGGCGTTCGAATCGGTAACCCCAACTACGGCACGTTGATGATTCCGCCAAACGGTTCTTGGGTTAGGCTATGGAGGGATCAGTTCAAGGTAGATGGCGGTGCCAAAAATGCCGACGTAGTCGTTGTCTCAAAGGATGGTTTGCATATAGCTGCTACCCAAACAGGTAGTACAACCGGCTGGTTGAGAATCTATGATCTGGACCCATCTGGAGAGATAGTCTCGACCTTCACCACTTCACCTGCGTCCGGCGGACCTTCAAACTTGCGTGAGTTAAAAGCCTTGCGTTTTTCGGATAATGGAACAAAGCTGTATGCAGTGAGCGGGCAAAGCAAATCGCTTTTTGCATTTGCAAATGATGGATCGGGTTGGTCTCTGCGCTCGACTTTAGCTCTTACCGACATTGGTTCCAGCTCACAAAATGTAAGAGCTCTGGAGGTTACTCCTTCAGGAAACATTGTCATCTCTTCTGCTGAAACTTCCAAACTCTTCGTTTTTAAGGAAGACGAAAGCGGCAACCTTAGCTTGGATCATACCATTGTGCCTAACACTTCTGGCTACATTCTAAAGGCACCGTCTGCGCTCGCGATTTCTTCGTACTACGATGGATTCTATGTGCTAAATGATGGGAAGGAAGTGCTTTTATATACTCGTTCGGAACCTTCCAAAGCATATACTCTACATATGGGAATTCCTCTTGAACCTTCAGTGGCAAATGCCGATTCAATAAGCGCACTAGACCTCATGGATGGCTACGGTACAGAAAGTCTGTGTGTAGTGGGCGGAACCGATGTCGGCCTTTATAATATAAACACCTATTCCAGTACACTAGCGGATTCTGACTTGATCCACCCAGATGCTCGCAATCTGACAGGATTGGCTAATGCCGACACAGTTTGCTGTGACGGAAAATCCTTCATTATAGGGGGAGGATCAAGCGGCGTCGTGTCAGTTATAGGCATCAGATAGCCTCTCAGATGAGTACTCCACGGTCGTCTATAACGAAAGTCAAGTAGTTAGGAGAGAACTAGTTTCTTAAGGTCGTTTCACGATAATATTGGCATCTGTAACCTGCTTTCGACTAAAATTCTGTAACTGCTGGCTGTCACGCAGGTTATTCAAAATTACGAGACGTGCTGAAAAAAGCATGTCAAGAGAGCTGGTGATGTATAAGATTGAGGATTATTCATTCGCTGCAGTGGTTGCACTGAGTGCCAAGAATTATGGAGATTTGCCTGCCTTGTCCATGGTGGGTGGAAGAACTTTCTCGTACTCGGATGTCGAAACAATGTCGCATCGGTATGGACTGCTTCTTCAAGCATATGGGCTTGAAAAAGGAGATAGAGTTCTTCTCCTAGCCGAAAATTCTCCCTATTGGGGCATAGCCTATTTTGCAATCCTGCAGACTGGAGGTATCGTAGTACCTGTATTGACTGATTTCGCGGCAAACCAGGTTAGAAATATCCTGAATCATTCTGAAGCAAAGTTCGTGTTTTGTTCAGAGAAGTACAGTTCGCGAGTAGTTTCGAACGACAACAATGTTACGGTACTCGATATAAAGACTGGAGAACTGCTATCAGGCAAGGCTTTGTACAGCGACACTGCTTCAAGAGCCACCACTATCAACCATAAAGCACCGTTCTTGGAACCAAACGCCCTTGATGGAAATGCATTCACACCAGTAAAAACATCGCCAGATGATATAGCGACCATTATTTATACCTCAGGAACCACTGGTCAACCCAAGGGCGTGATGTTGAGTCACAGGAACATTCTCTCAAACGCTATAGCAACACGCTCAATTATCGTTCTACGCAGGAGCGATCGTTTACTCTCAATACTGCCTTTAGCCCATACGTACGAATTCACCATTGGTTTTGTTGTACCATTTCTTTCAGGCTCGCACATTTATTATCTTGATAAGCCGCCTATTGCCTCGGCGCTCCTGCCTGCGCTGGCGTTCGTGCGACCGACAATTATTCTTTCAGTACCGCTGGTAATAGAAAAGATTTACCAGTCAAGCATAAGGCCAAGTCTGGATTCAATCAAACTCTACCACAATGCGCTTTTTAGGCCGTTGGTTGTCAAACTCGCAGGGAAGAAACTCAAAAAAACCTTTGGGGGAAAACTCCGTTTCTTTGGCGTCGGCGGCGCTGCGTTGGCCCCAGAATGTGAAGCGTTTCTGAAACAGGCTGGATTCCCATATGCAATAGGTTATGGCCTGACAGAAACTTCACCACTCCTGGCGGGATCGAGTCCGGCAAAAACTAGGCTAAGATCGACTGGCAAAGCACTAAAAGGCATTTCGTTAAGGATCAGCTCCCCTAATCCAGGCTCGAAAGAAGGCGAACTCGAAGCAAAGGGCGACAATATATTCAAAGGTTACTATAAAGATCCACAGCGAACCAAAGAAGCGTTTACTCAGGACGGATGGTTCAAGACTGGCGACCTTGCGTCTATTGACTCAAAAGGGCGCGTCTATATCAAGGGCCGCTGCAAAACAATGATACTTGGTGCTTCCGGAGAGAATATCTATCCTGAAGAGATCGAAGCCCTGCTAAACTCGTCGCCCTATGTCGAAGAATCGCTCGTCCTTGAAGAAGACGGAGCACTGACTGCCATGGTCTATCTGAAAAGCGAAATCCTTGATGATGTGGAATCCAAGGTAAAGGACACGCTGGAACTTGCAGAACTGCGTTCTTCGGAGGCCATACGAACGCTTTTGGAGAATATCCGGAAAGAAACAAACGAAAAGCTGGCAAATTTCTCAAAAATCAGGAATATGCGATTGCGTCACGAACCATTTGAGAAGACTCCGACACTGAAGATCAAACGTTTTCTTTATGGCAAGCAAGAGTCAAAAAAAACAAATAGCGACAACGCTTAGATTGCCAAGTCCACAGATTACAAAAAGGCCGCCTCTAATAAGGCGGCCTCCCAATTAGACCTCAAGCACCGCGCTTTACACGGTGCTTGACAAGTCTGATTCTTAACTAGGCTTTATCACTTTAATCTTTGTAACAAAGAATGGGGTTGCGCGCCGCCAGAACTTCGTCCAAACGCCCGACAGGCGTCGTGCTCGGCGCATTGTGCAATAGCTGAGGCTCTTCTTTTGCTTCTTTGGCTATCGCCAACATCGCGTCCACGAACATATCCAGCGTCGCTTTGCTCTCAGTCTCGGTTGGCTCTATCATGAGCGCCTCGGGAACGATGAGTGGGAAGTACACTGTTGGTGGATGAATCCCATAATCGATAAGCCTCTTGGCAATATCCGTTGTTCTAATCCCAGGGGCAATGTCGCCCATTGCGACAAATTCATGCATGCAACTATGGGGATATTTTACAGGGTATGTTTTTTCGATCTTTGCCTTCAGGTAGTTGGCATTCAGGACGGAATTCTCCGCAATGCGGCGCAACCCCTCTCTGCCCTGCAAAAGGATGTACGAATATGCCCGCACCAGCACGCCAAAATTGCCATAGAACGCTTTGACGTGACCAATACTCTTCTCCGGCATTTCAAACTCGAACTTGCCACGTTTCATGGCCACAGTCGGCCCAGGCAAATATGCAGCGAGAGTCTTGCCTGCAGCGATCATTCCGGCACCAGGGCCACCACCGCCGTGTGGCGTAGAGAATGTTTTGTGCAGATTAAAGTGCATAACATCGATTCCTGCTTCGCCGGGCTTAAACACGCCCACCAAAGCGTTCATGTTTGCACCGTCGCCATACACTAGTCCGCCAGCCTTGTGAACGAGTGCCGCAATTCTCTCTATATTCTTTTCGAACAAACCAAGCGTGTTGGGATTCGTAATCATGATACCGGCAACAGTGTCGTCCAATGCGGCCTTAAGAGCCTTCATATCGATATTGCCGTCCGGGCCAGAAGGTATGGTTTGAGTCACAAAACCAGCCATTGTGCACGAAGCGGGGTTAGTACCATGTGCCGAGTCGGGAATAAGCATCTTGACCCGCTTTGTCTCCCCACGGTCGAGCAGGTACTTGCGAATCATCAAGATGCCCGACAACTCGCCATGTGCGCCTGCAGCAGGCTGCAGCGAAACGGCCTTGAAACCACCAATTTCCGCAAGGCTGGCTTGAAGTCGGTAAATGAGTTCCAGCGCTCCCTGCGAGTACTTTTCTCCAACCAAAGGATGCGAGAGACGCCACCCAGCCATGTTGGCCGCCGCTTCGTTAGCTTTTGGGTTATATTTCATCGTACATGAACCCAAAGGATAGAAGTTAGTGTCGATCGAATAGTTCTTTTGGGAAAGTCTGGAAAAATGTCTTACCAGGGTAAGCTCATCCACTTGTGGCAGATCAAGAGTTTCGCGCTCCAAGTCTTTAGGGAGCTCATAGTGAGGCACATCGGACTTCGGAAGCGCACAGCCCACCCTGCCTTCTACTGAAAGCTCAAAAATAAGAGGTTCTTGCGCAACAGCTGCATTCATTGAGCCACCTCCTTGAGAAGTTGGGCCAGGCTGTCAATCTCGGACTTGGTATTGACTTCGGTCACACAGACCAATAATTCGTTGGGCTTTGAAGCGTCGTACCGCGAAACCGGAAGCCCCGGCACAAAACCGCGCTTAACAAGACGATCGAATATCTCTTCGGCAGCAACAGGTGTGGAGATCAAAAACTCCTTGAAGAAACTGTGGGTCTGCACCTTGTAACCGGGAATCTCGTTTATCAAGTCCGCGGCATAATGCGCCTTGTCGTAACAGAGGCTGGCTACCGTTCGCATACCGTTTCTGCCCATCGCCGCCAGGTAGATGCATGTCTGGAGCATCGTGAGCCCTTGGTTAGAGCAAATGTTGGAGACAGCCTTTTCGCGCCGGATATGTTGCTCGCGAGTTGAAAGCGTAAGGACAAAGCCACGCCTGCCCGCACTGTCTTTGGTCTGGCCCACAAGGCGGCCAGGTATCTTGCGTATTAATTGCGTCGTCGTGCCCAACATGCCCAAGAAAGGCCCACCAAAATTCATAGGATTGCCAAGACACTGGCCTTCCGCTGCCACAATGTCTGCGCCTTGAGCTCCAGGGCTCTTGAGAAGTGCGCACATCATAGGATCGGCTTGCACGATAAAGAGTGCACCAACATTGTGAGCAGCTTCTGCCGCTTTGGCGAGCGGATAAACTTCTCCAGTAAACGTAGGATACGAAGCCACAAGGCAAGCGGTCTTACCACCAAGCGGTGCAGTCTCCGGCGCACCAACATACTCACGCAATTCAACCTTGAATGGCTCAAGATAGAGCTCAACCACCTGCTTGTACTCAGGATGAAGGTCTCGTGGCAGAAGCACTTCAGTACGGTTTGAGTCATTCTTGAGTGCCATAATAATGCCTTCTGCAAGCGCCGTAGCCACATCGTAGTGTGAAGCGTTTACAACAGGCACACCCAAAAGCTCAGCAGCCATACTTTGATATTCAAAAATACTCTGCAAAGTGCCCTGTGCAACCTCAGGCTGATACGGCGTGTACGCAGTAAGGAATTCACCTCTACTTGCAAGCGCAGGAACTGCCGCAGGAATAAAATGATTGTAGGCGCCGGCGCCTAGAAACCAGGCCTTTCGTTCAGGAGTAAGATTCCTGGATGCTAAATCTGCGAGCTCGCGCAAGACCTCCTGCTCCGACTTCCCTTCAGGCAGCTTGAGCTCAGGGAAGCGCCGCTTTTCAGGAATATCAGCAAACAGTTCCTCCACCGAGCTCTTGCCGATCGCATCGAGCATTGCTTTGCGATCCGCATCGGTATTTGCTATGAATGGCACCTTCTCACTCCTCCCCTATGGTCTTCCCATAACTCTTGGCATCGAGAAGCTGGTCCATTTCCGCTAAGTTTGTCGGCTCAATCTTCAGCATCCAGCCCGCTCCGTAGGGATCCTTATTAACAAGCGCTGGATCGGACTGAACTGCGGTATTGACCTCCACAACCTTGCCACCAATTGGCATGTAGAGGTCGCTTGCAGCCTTGACCGACTCGACAGTACCAAAGTTCTGCCCCTTGCCAATAACCTTGCCAACCTGTGGAAGCTCAACAAACACTATGTCGCCAAGCTCGGCCTGAGCATGGTCGGATATCCCGACAACGACCGTGGCGCCCTCTTGCCGTGCGTATTCGTGTGATTCCGCATAACGCGCTCTAGCATCAATACTCATCGTACGTCTCCTTCTAAATCTATAACTATAATAGAATTAAACTTCATTCTTTGTTCAACAAAACTCATCGTCTAACTTTAGGTACATAACCTAACGTCGATACGCAGGCACATAGAGCGGCCTCTTTACGACGACCGCATCTTTCGCTTGTCCGCGAATCATTACCTTGAGCGGCGTGCCAACTTTGGCCAACTCCGGCCGGACAAAGACATTTGCCGCGTACTTTTTGACCGTGGGGCAGTACATGCCGTCTACGCAGTGTCCAACAATCTCGCCATTTTGGTCCGCGACTTCGTAACCCTCACGAGGAACACCACCAAAGACTTCGATGCAAGCCAGCTTCCTTGTAAGCCCTTTTTCCGCGATCGTCAAAAGCGCTTCCTTACCAATAAAGTCCTTGTCGAAATCACATGCCCACTTAAAAAGCGCCTCCAGGGCGTTGATAGACGGACTTATCTCATGGCCGTGCAAGGGCATTCCAGCTTCAAACCGCAGACTGTCCCTAGCCGCTAGCCCAATCGGTTTTGTTTCAATGCCAAGGCGTTCTCCTTCTTCAAGGAGCTTAGTCCACACATATTCGGCTTTTTCAGCAGGGAAGAAAATCTCGCCTCCATCCTCCCCTGTGTACCCGGTTCTTCCAAACAGAATAGGAATGCCGTCCATGTCGATGTTGCCCCACGTGAACCGCTCAAGCTTAGACACTTCAGGTGTTGCTACCTTGTCCATGAGGGCGATGGCATTGGGACCTTGAACTGCAATCATGTAAGTATCATCGGAACGATCTACGATGGTGACATCTTTGCCTGCGTGAGCACTGAACCATTCGAGATCAGAGGCCCTGTTGGAAGCATTGACAACAATCCACCACGACGTGGGTAGCCGATAGACAAAAAGGTCGTCCAAGACACAGCCTGAGTCATCCAGCAACAGAGAATAACGAGCCATTGGAGGCCGCATGTCCGAAGTTTTGGCACTGACCAGTTTGGACACAAAGGCATCGGCTCCTGGACCGGAGATCTCGAGCTGGCCCATGTGATCAATATCAAAAAGTCCCACCGAGCGTCGCGTGATAAGATGCTCTTCCACAGCGCCAGTAGGATAGGAAATGGGCATTTCGTAGCCTGCAAAAGGTGCCATTTTGGCACCATGAGCCACATGCCAATCGTGCAATGCAGTGGTATTCGTAGGAGGACCTCCTTTAGAAGTCAGTTGGTGCCGACATTATACCATTGGGATTGAATATCCGCAACGAAGGTTGCATAAAGAAAGCATCAAGGCACGCCTCAAAACCGGCATATGCTCGACATAAAACCCGAAATAAGACAAGAAGGGAATGGAGGAAGGTTAAGCGCGGCTGTTTAGAAACTATTCCTGGAAAGCGGCTTGCCGATATAGACTCCTTCCCCACCCAGATAATCGCGTGTCTTGCCCTCTATCAAGATCTGAACATCATGGACCGAAGGAAAGGCAGTGGCAGTGTACACAATCTGCTTGAGCTGGGCCGTGTAACCCTCTATACCATATTTGTTATACATAAAGGCGTCACTCAAATCGATGAGGGCTGTACTGCCTCGCATGTTAACGCCACGAAGCACTGTACCTTTTGGAATGAGCGATACTAACTTGTTGCGTATCTCGGCCTCGTTGGGGCCTGCAATCAGCGTTTTTATGGCGTCATTGAGAGGAGCGTCGCTCGCTGCGATTGTCCGCTTAACTTCGTGACTCGAAATGGTGCCGTCATCCTCGATTTTCATAAAGAACAGGCTTACACTGCGAGTTTCCTGAGTCTGAACTGGAGGCTGTGTACCTTGCTGCGCAGGACTTGTCGCGCCGGTTGGTGCAGCCGTGGGCTGAGTGGCTGTTGGTTCGGCGGTCTTTGGTTCCGCGGTCTTCGGGGTGGAAGGGGAGAACGGTGCAACAGGTTCCTGAACATGAGGTTGCTCGGAAGGAGGGACAACGACTGTCTGCTCGCCAGGTTTTGACCCCGAAGGGACTGAATTGGGCGCGTCTGGGCCACTTGGAGAGGGCTTCTGAGAAGGCGGCGATGTTGGCTCCCCGGCACTTGGGGCTTCCGTACGCTGTTTAAGGACATCGAGGAATTTGGTTTTTTCGAAAGTGGCCTTGATGTTGGGATACTCGGCAATAAACACGATCAACAAGACCACCAACGCGATTAGGAGGACAAGACAACCGGTGTTGGAGCTGTTCTTTTTTTTGCGTTTTCTCGATGCCATGTTAAAAATACTAGTGAGACGACTTGCAAGGGTCAAGACCAGAGGATTGAAAGACCGTTAACCTCTGGCCAGATAAGGCCACCTTTGGCCGGATAAGGAACCTTTGGCCCAAACTAGCTAATTCGCCCAAGCTGCACTAAGGTTCCATTCTCTTCCACTTGAAAACGCAAACAGGAAGGAAATTCGGGTGCAGAATTGTCGATCCACACGAATTGCCAGCGTTCAGGGTTATGTATTTGGATTACGGCCCGATCTTCCCGCTCGGCCCAAAAACCCGAAACCGGGCGGTGACCGCAAAACCAGCGCGCACCAATCCTGGCAGGTGGCCTTGAAAGCAGTGAAGCAAGGCTCTTCTGCGCAGCGTCCTTACAGGCTTCGCCGTTGTCCGTCCAAATGAGAGACCGCACCACATCCGGTCTTTCCAGATAGTCCAAGATCTCTGTCGCGTCTAAAGGTCTGGCAGGCTCGGCGTGGCTTGCACAAAATGCCCTACCCACCGCTACAAGCGGCAAAAGGAGCTCATATTCTCTTAGTTCCCGTAGTAACTGTCCGCCGTAGGAAGCCAAAAACCAATCAGCAGTCATTTGTCCTTCTTCTGCATACTTAAAGAAGGGAAAATCGCCATGATCGCCTGAATTGCTGGCATTGTCATGGTTACCTTTGAGGCAATAGAAATGCTCCGGGATCAGCGTTTTTAATAACATCGCCGCTTCAAGACTGGCAAAAGAGCGCTGCATCTCCAGCTCAAGCGGTGGGTTGCAAAAAGGCGATGACGGATCACCGCCAAAAACGGCATTCGTGGGCATAGATTTGAAACGAGAGGCCTCATAACCGTACTTCTTGTAGCGCTCAGCGAGCATCCAACGCTCGGCAGCCTCGCGCCCTTCCGCGTGCAATACGTCACCCAAACAGACCACGCAGGCCTGCCCCGCCGCCGCCAGGTCCGCCACCGACCGCCCCTCGAACCCCAGGGCGGCGGCGTCGGCGCCCAAAAGCGTGCCCAAGAATTCGATCCTTGCGTGGAGGTCCGGAATGAGAAGGGCGCGAGGCTGCTTTACGTAAACCAAGCCTCCAGGCCTCCCCGCCTCAGATTTTGGCCTCACCTCCGGATCTTGAGTCAACATTGCGGCCTTAGCCTTCACAACAAGGTCATGAAAAGCCTCGCGGTCAAGGCGCGCATTGCGGTGTAACGGCACGTCCAACGCAGCGATCAAATCGGCACCGCTCACCATAGCTTGCCTCCAAACCTAGCTCCTCATCTATCCAAAGGCGGCCCTTAACCAAAGTTTGACCAAAGTTTGACCAAAGTTTGACCAAAGGGCTGCTAACCCCACCTAGACTTCCTTTTCTTCTTTTTCTATCTTTTCCAGCCAGGTCTTTGCAAGTTCATCGTCCGGGTCAATCACGAGCGCCGTACGGAAGAATCCAGCGGCCTCCTCTTTTTTCCCCTGCTTATACGAAAGTGCTCCAAGATTTGCAATGATCTTGACATTTTCCGGTTCTGCAGCCAGGGCTTTGCGCAAGTTCTTTGCTGCCCCCTCCAAATCCCCCAACTCACTCAGACAGATTGCCAGTTCGTTGAATGTATCCACTTCCGACGAGCCAAGCCTTATTGCTTCCTCAAAAGCCTGCACACCTTCTTGCCAGCGCTCCAACTTCCGGCTCGCCCAGCCAATCATGAACCAGCCATTCCATACCTCAGGATACTTCTCGACGAACTCTTTTGCTTTTGCGAGCCCCTTTTCGGCCTCCCCCATTTGGATAAAGTCGAAAGCCTCCTTAAAGGCCATGTCCAGGTACCCCAGTTCTTCAAGCTTCTTGAGGATTTCCCTGGAACGCTGCACTTTTTCTTCGTCGTCGCTCAGCTTGATAAAGCTGTTCAAAAGCGAAACCGCCTTCTCAAACTCGCGCTTTCGTATATAGAAAAACGCCGCGTGGTAATAGACAGGGGTAAAAGGCGGCTCAAACGACAGAAGCTTTTTGTAGCACTGGAAGGCATATTCGTCTTCCTGTTCGGCATCTGATTCCTGCAACTCTTCCGCATAGAGCTGTGCGTGCTGCTCGTGCATAAGTGCAAGATCCAGAAGGGGTTCTGGCTTTTCTGGATACAGGCCCGCCAAAGCGAGTAGGAGTTCCTCCGCAACAAGCCACTCCTTGTCCTGTGCCTTTGAAACTGCCGCGTCCGACAGCTCCGCCAGGAGTTCTGGCCTCAATTTTCGCACGAGTTCTCTGTAATAGAGCGCATTCTTGTTCTCAGGCTGCCACGCCAGCACACGCAAAATACCGGTAATAATGCTTTCGTCAGTGACAAGCGATGGATCAAACCGAGAGATTGGCCCCGGCAACTGTACCGGAATCGGTATGTCGCCGTCCAATTCCAAGGGGGCAAAACTCTTAAGAGCATCCCCAGACAGCTTAATGTAGACGAGAGAAGAAAGCGCCTTCTCCGCTTTTTCTTTAGGAAACAGGAGATATGGTGAACTTGGCTGTTTTGCCTTGCCAGAGGCTTTTATTTCCTTCATTTTTCATCCTTCCAGGGGAAGATCATACCTTTAAAGCTACGTTTTCCGACCAATTCCTTTTCTTCTTCGAGTATTGAGTCCCATGGTATGTGTTTGCGGTCTTCCCCTGGGTTGGCTTCAAGCCAATCGTATTTCTTGAGTAGCAGTTTGAGCGCATCTGCCTCATTGAGTGCAATACCTACAAATCCAGGTACCATAAAGAAATCAAATATCGAAATTGCCGCACAGACTACATTGTAGATCAAAAGTACGAAGCTGAATCCCACATTATCAAAGACCAGAATGAACGCCTTTTTTATGTTCTTTCTGAAGCCGCCACCCAACCTCGCTACAAGAGCCAAGTAATATTGCGATGCAAACAAGACGGCAAGACTAAACCAAAAAAGCATCACTCCAGCTAATATACCCAAAATGTTCTTTTGAGCAAAGTAAAAAGGAATCCCCAAGCCAATAGAATAGAGAAGAGCTACGGAGAGTAACCCCATCCACAATCCAGGTTTCCATGCCTTTTTCAGCGCTGTCACGGTAGCCTTAAAACTAGCACCGCGATAATCGCTTACCTCAGTCATCGCAAAGGTGCATGCGGCCTGCCAAATCGACATGAGCACGGCACCCACTGCTGCAAGAACCAGGGAGATCGGCCTTGCCGCACCTGCGGCGCCAGGAAGTAGAAAAAAGAGCACAAGAAGTCCAATGTGCACAAAATTACATAACACAATGCCAAAGAGATTATCCCATCCATCGAAAAACGATTTCTTGATAAAAAAACCTATCATACTTTGTCTATACTACATGCTTGACCTTTGGACAAGTAGGACTTAGAGTACCATATGGACACGTCGCCGGGCCCCGCCCAGACGGACCGCCCGCTTCACTAAGAGTTGGTTTTTAGGACGGGCTACTACACTTTTTGTAAAGGGGTACGGCAATGAAAGACCAGTACCATTTCCCGCTTGAAAACTACATGTCGAGGGAACGTTTTGAGCGCATCAAGGCGTTTGCTGCAGATAAGGAAACTCCTTGTCTCATTATCGACCTGGATGTGATCAAAAAGAATTACGACGACCTGCGCAAGAATCTGCCGTTCGCAAAAATCTACTATGCTGTCAAAGCCAATCCTGACGATGCCGTACTCTCGCTCCTGCGGGACCTGGGCTCGAGCTTCGATGTTGCGTCCCGGTATGAGTTGGATCAACTGCTTAGACTTGGGATTTCCCCTGACCGCATGAGCTTTGGGAACACGATCAAAAAGGAAAAAGACATCGCCTATTTTTACGAAAAAGGGGTGCGGCTTTTTGCCACCGATTCGATCACAGATTTGGACAAGATCTCACGAGCTGCTCCAGGTTCCAAGGTCTTTTTTAGGCTGCTAACAGAGGGCCTGGGTGCCGATTGGCCTCTTTCCAAGAAATTCGGCTCGCATCCAGACCTTGTGCGTCAGCTCATAAAAACTGCAATTCGTTTTGGCCTTGTGCCCTATGGCCTGTCGTTTCATCCTGGCAGCCAGCAACGTGACGTCGGCCAATGGTCCAGTTGTCTTGCCACTTCTTCAATGATCTTTACCTGGGCAAAAGAAGATCTCAAGGTAGAACTCAAAATGCTCAACATGGGAGGCGGCTTCCCTGCGAACTACCTGGAACCGACCGATACGCTCGCGCAGTACGCCGAAGACATAAAGCGCTTTATGGACAATTCGTTCAAGAACGATTGGCCAGAGGAAATCATAATCGAGCCAGGCCGTTCCATGGCAGGCGACTCGGGCGTCATAGTGTCCGAGATCATCAATATCGCAAAAAAATCCGTTCACGAGCGTTATCCATGGGTTTTCCTGGACATTGGCAAGTTTGGTGGCCTTATCGAAACTTTGGACGAGGCCATTAAATATCCAATCTATTTTGAGCGGGAAGGAAACGCCGTCGATGTCATACTTGCGGGTCCCACCTGTGACTCCATGGATATTCTGTACGAGAAGACCCAATATATGATGCCAGAAACGGCCCGTATCGGCGATAGAGTCTATATCCTTACGACTGGCGCCTACACGCAAAGTTACTCGTCTATTTACTTCAATGGATTCCCGCCCCTAAAGTCATACATCCTGCAATGACGATATCACTTATTTTAGGACGGTGAATTATCAAGAAATCTGGCGACGGTAAGGTGGTTAAGTCTACAAAACCAGGCTTTAGCAGGGTGGCTCACACCGTCATGGGTATTCTGACCTCTGCAAGCGTGGTTTTTCTTATTCTTTTGGCTGTGACAGGGAAACCAGCTGCCATTGATTTGCACAATGGGGGCAATGGCGATCCTGTTGCCGCCACAAAACCCTCTCACGAACCAGCAGCCAAGACGGTCACAGGACCCCCTGTGTCCTCTCCGGGCGATACTCCCAAAGTGCGTGTCGCAACGTGGAATATGCGGGATTGCGCGGCAACAGATGCTTTGGGCAAGCGAATCGCACTTCACGCAGAAATTGCACAACTCATCAAAGAGACGAGGGTCGATGTCATTGTTGCCGAGGAAGTTCAGGTCGACTCCAAAAAGGGTGGAGACATCGCTCTCTTGTCTGTTGCCCTGGCTCAGGCAGGGTGGTCCATGCCATATGTCTATTCTATTGATCCGCCTGGAGAAGACGATCTGGCAGTCTTTTCAAAGTATCCAATCAGAGACACAGGGGAGATCGCAGCCCCGCAAAAGGGTGACGCCTGGCCACGCGCCGGAATTGCGGCCACTATCGACGTCCAAGGGAAGGCTCTGCATGTATTTGGATTTCATTTCAAGGCCATGGGCGATTCCGCTTCAGAGGCTTCCCGGCGAGCCCAAGCCTTAGCCGTATACAACGCACTCAACGACAAGTACGGATCTTCGATCTCAAAACAGGCAATCGTGCTGGCAGGGGACTTTAACACTACCAATCCAGACGAGTTCGAGAAAAAAAACTCAACGCTAGGCATCTTGTCATTCAGGAACGACACGGATCCGAACAACGATTTTCTGGACGCCAATTATCGGTACTGTCCCGATACGCCAACCTTTGAGGACAGCCGCTACAAAAGCGTTCTGGACCATGTCCTGGTATCTCCTACCCTGGCTCGAACAATTCATAAAGACGATGTTTTGGTCATCTCCTCACCCAAAGTGGAAGCCCCAAACGTCAAAGGTAGCATCCCCGCCTCGGATCACCGTATGGTCGCAGTCGATATCGCCTTGCAATAGCAAGAAGCAGCAGCCCTTATTCTTCTGAGACATGCGCCTCTTTAAGACTCTTTAAGGTTCTTTAAGACGAGAGCCTCCGTACCGCTGCGATAATTCTCTCGATGAGGTCTGGTAAATCCTTTTCCTCAACGCTGGAAAAGGCTACCCGCAAATAGCGGTCTTGAAGCGAAACACAGCCGATCCCATCCTTTTCCAGTAATTCGATTCTGAGTTTTTCTGCAGAAAGACCATTGCACTCAAAGCTCATAAAGTATCCAGAATTGAAAGGTAGTGGCCTAATCTCCTTCGGCAACTCAATCGAACCCAGATACTTCTTAAAAGTGTCGTAACGCGCCTGCAGAATGGATCGATACTGGGCTTTTTGGTCTCGGTAGCCCTGAGAATCCAGTGCCTTGAGTAGGATCTGTTGACCGGCCCCATTCGAACTGGACACCGAAGACCTGACGACACCGAGCATCTTTTTTTCCAGTGCATCGTATTCTTTTGCGCCAAGTCCCTTGCTTGCAAAGCTCACAAACCCGAGCCTAAAACTCCACACATAGTCTTCTTTGGTGGGACCATCTGCTTTTACTGCAAGGATATTTGGATGAGCATCGGCCAATCTGGCAAAAATAGACTCTGTAAGCAGATTCGGCTCGTACTGCAGTCCAAAATAGGCGTCATCGGTGATAACGAGAATATCAGTACCGTCCTGTGCAACGGAAATCAGCATCGAAACGAGGTTGTCGGCTTCCTTCAAGGTGAGTGAATAGCCAGTTGGATTGTTCGGAAAGTTTAAGATGCAGATAGCCTTGCCACGGCGAGACCCGGCTTCCCGCAGAAGTTGCTCAAGACCCGCAATATTATAAGCTCCATCGGCAAAAATAGGGAAAGTCAAGCCAGCGGCCATTTTCCGCTCCTCTACGATGAGGCGGTAATTAGGCCAATGGAGGTCGGGCACAATGACAGCGTCACCCGGCTCGACAAACATATCGGCAATGTAGGACACTGCTGCAGTCAGGCCGGGAACAACAACCGGCAAAGAAAAGGCCTTCCCCGCTAAAGACGGATTCTTATGAACAATCTCGGCCTTCCACCGTTTCCGGAGCTCAGGAAAGCCGCCAGTTGGCGCATAGGCCACTGCCTCGGCTGGGCTCAAAGTGGGAAGCGCCGCCTTAACCGCATCCAAGATCATGGGGTTACCGTTTTGATAGGCCATACCAATAGTCGCGTTGTAGCGCCATGCTTTTTGGCCGGCTTCGGCACTTTGGGTTATGATACCCTTCGGGAAATACATCCGGCGTCCCATATCGGACAGAAGTCTTCCTGCCACTGAAGAAGACAAAACTCCGTTAAGCTCTTCAGCCAACTGGTTCATTTGCAGCCACTCCTCAAACACGATAGTTCTGATAGTTCCTATGAGCCTATGAAGCTTTGTCGGAGATGTCAAGGAATCCTACAACGAGATGGCCTAAGTCCTCACGTAAAAAACCAACAGTCTATCCTTGACAACCTTGGCCAGAAATGGTTCTAATATTATCGAGAATTTTAATTCCATTTCTAATTTCTAATATAGCAGTCCTACCATAGGGCGTTGCTATCTGGAGGGTTTATGAAAAAGCTTAGCGTTCTACTTGTTGCGCTGCTTATCTTGACAGCTGGAGCTTTTGCTCAGGTCAATGTGGCGAAGGTAAAGGACGGAGTGTATTTTGCGCAAAGCGATGATTTTTCAAGCTCCGGCTGGAAAGCTCAGGCAATCATCGTTGTTAACAAGGGCAAAATCGTGAGCGCCACGTGGAATGCGGTTTCTAACATTGCTGGTGCAAATGACAAAAAATCCTACGCAGCCGCCGGTAAGTATGGCATGGTTAAGGCTTCCAAGATAAAGGCCGAATGGGACGTCCAGGCAAAGACTGTTGAGGAATATCTCGTAAAAACCCAGGATGTCAATTTCTCCAAGTATGACAAAGACGGCCACACCGATGCAATTTCTGGTGCCACTCTTTCCGTATCCGAGTTTTTCGAGCTTGCCAGAAAAGCGCTTCAGAGCCAGCCTGTTGCAAAAGGCCCCTATAAGGATGGTTGGTACTACAAGGAAGGCGATAAATACGAAAGCGGTTGGAAGGATTCTGTGATCGTCACAGTGGTAAATGGTACCATCGTTGACGTCGTCTTCAACGGCATCAATAGCGATCCGACAAAGAAGTCCAAGCTTGTCCAGAGCACGGAAGGCACGTACAAGATGAATGCCAAGAATGGCGAGTGGCACGTACAGGCCGACAGGCTTGCAAAAGCAATCATCAAGGCCGGAGATCCAGCAAAGATCACCGTAAACAAGGACGGAAAAACTGATGCTGTCTCTGGCGTCTCTATCTCAGTAGGCAGTCTGGTTTCGCTTACACAGGAAGCCCTAAAAGCTGCCAAATAAACTGATTCATATTTGAATTCAGTGTTTTGTTAAGACGGCCTCTTGAGGCCGTCTTTTTTTGCTCTATTTTTTCCGTCTTTTTCCTGATATATGATGTAGGATCCAATGAAAGCATGAATCCGGTGTAAGTATGAATCCGGGCCAAGATAAGGCGGTCTTTATGAAAACTCATCGACAAGACAACGAACTTTCCGCCCCCACTCACATTCCTCACGTAGAGGGGCTTGAATCTCTTTATGGTCAAGAAGAAGTTGCGAAACAAACGGCACGCTATGCAGCGCTCGTTCAGATCTTCAAAGAGCGCGCGTACAAAGAACATGCACACTCAGGATCTACTGGTATGGACTTCACAAGCGTACCCAGTTTGGACAAAACAAGTCGTTTGAGGTTCTACTCTTCCCCTGGAAGAACTGAACTCTGTGGCAACCATACTGACCACAATCGTGGGAATGTGCTGGCAGCAGCCATACAAATGGATATGGCCGCGGTCGCTTGTCCCAGCACGGACTCTTTGGTACAGGTGCGATCGGAAGGATTTGGCGAATTCGCTATCGATATCGCAGACAACACAATCCATCCAGAGGAACAAGGTTCTTCTCAAGCGCTCGTTCGTGGCATTGCAGATGGAATTCGCCGATTCTGCAAACAGCGTAAGTCAGCCAAAGACGTGCCCCTCCAGATGCATGGTTTTTCAGCGTGCATTCAGTCCAATGTTCTGCCAGGGTCTGGTCTCTCCAGTTCTGCATCTTTCGAAGTATTGATTGGCTCTATTCTGGCTGATTGTAATCAGCTTGACTTTTCTCCTTCTGAACTTGCACAGATCGGCCAGTATGCAGAAAACCATTACTTCGGAAAGCCTTGTGGACTTATGGACCAAATGGCGTGTGCTCTAGGTCAGATAGCTGCCCTAGACTTTGTCGATCCAGAAAATCCGAATATTCGTCTTTTCAGTTTTGACCCGGAGGACTATGGCTATTCCCTGCTCATCGTGAACACAGGAGGGAGCCACGCCGATCTAACCGACAGTTACAGGGACATTCCGCTCGAGATGACTTCTGTGGCGCGAATATTCGGCAAAGAGGTGTTGCGGGGCGTCAGTTTGGAAGACCTAAAAGCAAAGATTGACGAAATTCGTAAGACCTGTGGCGATAGGGCGTTTGTTCGGGCATACCACTTTATAACTGAGAACGAGCGTGCCCAAAAAATTACAGAAGCAATAACAAAAGGCGATATTGCTGAATATCTCGAAATAGTACATAGATCCTCGGAGTCTTCGTGGAAATATCTTCAGAATCTTTATCCCAACGAATCTCCTAGAGACGAAGGCCTCGCCGTTGCGCTCGCCATGACCGAGGAGTTCTTCGACAGGAAAACCGCAGGTAAGGGAGTCTGTCGGGTGCATGGTGGAGGTTTTGCAGGTACAATTCAAGTCTACATTCCATATGAGTATAGACAGTTCTATATTGAAGAGATGGAGAAACTCTTTGGCAAGGGTTCAGTTTTTCCTTTGCGTATTAGGCCTTATGGTGTAGTATGTATTGACCGTGTCGATTAATAGCTTGGTAAACGCGATCTGAAACACAGTGAGGGCATCCGATGCAAGAAGGAGGAACGCGAATGAGCGGCGATAAGAAGGGCTTTAGGCAGTATCTCGGTTTGACATTTCTTATTGGTTTTGGGTTTTTTACAATCAGCTTGACCGGACCACTCTACGATACTTATGTGCCGATTTTCTTGAGCAAGTATTTGTCCTCCATGACGCTGATTGGACTAATTATGACAATTGACAACATCCTGGCCCTTTTTCTTATTCCGATTGTCAGTGTGGCATCGGACAAGATCCGGACAAAAATTGGCAGACGAATGCCCTTTATTGTTACGCTTCTTCCTCTATGCGCGGTTTTTTTTAGCGCTCTGCCCTATGCGGCGGAAGCTTCTCTGGGCGCTCTTATAGCAATAATCTGCTGTATTAACATAACCAAACAGGCAGCGTACGGGCCTGTCGTCGCGCTCATGCCCGACACCATCCCTGCTGATTATCGATCAGAAGCTAATGGAGTGATAAACACCATGGGCGGAATCGCCACAATTGTGGGAACCTTGTTCCTTGCCCGGCTCATGGATCTGGACGTCGTGCTGCCGATTATTGGTCCCACTAAGAACCGCATACCTTTCCCGATAGCCGGTCTGCTTGTCATTATTGCTGTAATCTTGCTTTTCTTTTTTGTAAAGGAAAAAAGAAATGGGGAAAGCGATAGTCAGGAAAAGAAAGAGCCATTGTTCGCAAGCTTTAAGGCCGTGGCTTCGCAAAGCGACAAGAGCGCACTCTACATACTGGTATCGCTCTTTTTGTGGTTTCTTGGCTATCAGGGAGTCCTTCCTTTTGTTGGGAAGTATTCTACGGATGTCCTCGGTACGAGCGCTGGAAATGCTGCTCTCGCTGCGGGTATGGTGGGTGTTGCCTACGCAATCTTTGCAATTCCTTCAGGATACATTGCACATCGAATTGGCCGAAAACGCACGATCCGCATTAGTCTTGTCACAATAGTCGTCCTAACGCTGCTTCTCTTTTTCCACGCTCCATTGACTTCTGGCCTGTCCGGCTCGCTCAAACTATACAGCTTCTGGGCGATCATGTTTTTGTTTGGGATGTTCTGGGTTTCTATTGTGACAAATTCATTCCCAATGCTGTGGCAAATGGCCACATGGGGAACAATGGGTGTTTACACCGGACTTTATTATACGGCGAGCCAATTGGCTGCAATTGTAGCGCCAATAGTCACTGGCGCACTTATCGACTTACTGGGCTACCGCAGCATGTTCCTCTACTGCGGGCTTTGTATGTTGGGTGCTTTCTTTGTCATGGGCAACGTAAAGAAAGGAGAGCCCGAAGAAATAGCCTGAGCCCAGTTGTAAAACTGTACTCAAGTGACGATAATAAGGGCAAAGTATTCCGCAAGAAGGTCTCTCTGAAGGTCTTCTTTGAATAGCCCACAATCTTGGCGTAGCGCAAAAGGGCCTACGCACAATTGTAGGTATGGGTGTGGAATTCTTTTCCTTTATGGAGGTTTTATATGAAGTCGCAGGACAAACCAAAAGCTGCGGAGAAAAGGAAACCGCAGAAATCGCTCAAAGAGAAAAGAGCGGAAAAACGAGCAAAGAAAGAGTCCAAAACCGAAGAAGAATAGAATACTGGGACTGGTGCAGCAAGTTTCTGTAAACAGATACTTGCACAACAGCTCACACAAAAAGCCGCCCAAGGCCAATAAGCCCTGGGCGGTTTTTTGTTAAACTTGCGTAGGATCAGTGTGCTTCGTAGACAAGGCTGCCGCCAAGCGCAGTTGCCAACACGGTAGGGCGTCGCAGTTTTTCTTCTGGAGCTGACATAAGGTCTGTATCGAGGACCGTAAAGTCTGCAAGTTTCCCGACGGACAGACTGCCACGTTCGGTTTCTTCAAAATTAGCGCGCGCCGCCCAAAGCGTCATGGCTTTGAGGGCCTCCTCTCTGCTGAAACAATTCTCAGGTTGGAATCCGCCTTCTGGCTCACCTTTATCGTCCTGCCTCGTGACCGCTGAATGAAAGCCTCTTGTAGGTTCAATGGGTTCGATCGGGAAATCGCTCCCATTCGGAAGCCAACCGTTCTGGTTGAGCAGTGCACGGTGTGGATAAGCACGAGGCATTCGTTCTGAGCCAAGCCTCTGCGAAACCCACTTCATATCCGACGTTGCATGCGTCGTTTGGATGGAAGGGATGATACAAAAGCGTCCAAAGCGTGGAATATCGTCAGGATGTACGATCTGTGCGTGCTCGATGCGCCAACGCAGGTCGTTCCCTGGAACGAGAAATTCCTCATAGACATCGAGCACCATGCGCACGGCTGCGTCCCCTATAGCATGCACATTGACCTGAAAGCCGTGCGCTTTTGCAAGCGTACAGACTCTGCGCAAGTCGTCCTTCTGCAATGTTTGGAGCCCGCAGGTAGTAGGATCATCGGCGTACGGCTCCAATAGGTACGCGCCGCGGGAGCCGAGCGCCCCGTCCGCATACAGCTTGAACGCTCGAATACTCAGGCCCCTTTCCACCACCGGCCCCTGCCCCGCCTGCGCAAAAAGCGCGAAATTCTCCTCGTTCGCCTCCAGCATCGCATACATGCGCAGCCTCATCGCCCCCTCGCCCTGCATCGCCCGAATCAGCTGCGCATCCTTTGCGCGTGTTCCCGCGTTCGACACTGAAGTCAGCCCCGCCGCAAAACACGCTTTTTGCGCCTCGGCTACCGCGGCGCGTTTTTCTTCTTCACTTCGGGCAGGCATCGCATGAGCCACAAGCGAGATCGCGTTGTCCAAAAGAAGCCCTGTGAGCCAGCCATCCTGTACAACTACAACACCACCGTCGATGTGAGTATGAGGGCCAATTCCTGCAAGTTCCAAGGCCTTCCCATTCACTATCGCTGCGTGACTGTCCACGCGTCTGGCAATAACCGGCGTATCAGGGAAAGCCCTATCAAGCAATTTTCTATCCGGAAACTCTTGTGATTGCCACAGGTTTTGGTCCCAGCCCCGCCCCACCAGCCATGAACGTGGCGAGCCTCCGGCCGAACCCTGGAGCATCCCTACTTGCGAAATACCCGATGAGCGCTGCTTGTGCACCACGAGTCGTTCTACTGTTTCTTCCCAGGATCGCGCGCCGTAGAGGTTAGCCTCCTGCAGAAGATAACCGTAGTCAAGAAAGTGACAATGAGGATCAAAAAAACCTGGGAATACAAAGGCATTGTCAAAATCAAGACGATGAAGTGGAGAAAAATCGTTTAGAAGTTGTTCCAGGTTCCCCAGAGCCACGACACGCCCCTCATTGACGACCATGCCTGTGGCTATGGGAACCTGACTATCTACCGTATAAATCCGTTTTGCAGTAACAAGAGAATCGACGCGGATGTTACGCTCCTTAGCCTTCCTGTTCGTTCCACTTCACGGGCAAAATACTCTTTTCGGTCTCTTTGTCGAAGAAAATGGCTTTGTCCATGAGCGGCGTAAAGCTTACTGTCTCTCCCAGTTTGTAGATATGATGAGGCGGAACGCGCGCAGTAAAGGTCTGTGTCGGCGTGGATGCCTGCAGATGAATCTCCGCACCGAGCGGTTCGACGAGCGATACTTTGCAGGAGAACTTGTTGGTATCACCATCTTGCGACACATAAAGGTCTTCAGGCCTGATACCAAAGTAGACTTCCTTGCCAACATAGGGTTTTAAGAGCGCGACATGGTTTGGAGACGGCAAAAGCTTAAAGGAGCCCTCATCGATCACTATATTGCCGTTTTCTTCCAGAACCTTAGCGCTGAGGAAGTTCATAGGCGGCGAACCAATGAAGCCAGCAACAAACTTGTTGATTGGGTTCCCGTACAGATACAGTGGCGAGCCAATCTGCTGAATCTGCCCATCCTTCATGACGACGATCTTGTCGCCCATAGTCATGGCTTCGATCTGGTCATGGGTTACATAGATCATCGTGGCCTGTAGCCTATTGTGCAGCTCGATAAGCTCTGCACGCATCTGAACGCGCAATTTGGCGTCGAGGTTGGACAATGGTTCATCAAAAAGGAATACTTTGGGCTTGCGAACAATGGCACGTCCAACCGCAACGCGCTGGCGTTGACCGCCAGAAAGCTGTTTGGGCTTCCTGTCCAGGAATTTCTCGATGTCCAAAATACGAGCCGCTTCCTTGACGCGCTCGTCGATCTCGCTCTTGGGCAACTTGCGGATTTTTAACCCAAAAGCCATGTTGTCATACACCGTCATATGCGGATAAAGCGCATAATTCTGGAAGACCATCGCAATGTCGCGGTCCTTAGGCGGCACATCGTTGACGAGCTTGCCATCGATGTAGAGTTCGCCTTCGGTGATGTCTTCCAGTCCGGCTATCATACGGAGGGTCGTCGTCTTTCCGCAGCCAGAGGGGCCGACGAATACGACAAACTCTTTGTCGTTGATGGTGATGTTGGCATTGTTCACCGCGCGAACATTGCCCTCGTACACCTTCCCAATACCTTTGAGTTCTACCTTAGCCATGATTCCTCCCTTAAGGGGTTATGTTATATAGGTGGATACTACTCTCTCTCTGCACCCCGGTCAATCAGAAAACGCTGACTTGCCCACAAAGAAGCTGCAATTCCAAATGCCACCGCTACATTGATTGAAGCTTTTTTCCCAAACATCGGAATGCTGGCAATGCCGTCGGTGACGATCTCTCTTGCCTTTTGAGAAACTCCCAGTTCTTCCGAGCCCAAGACGACTATACCATCTTTAGGAAAAGAGAAATCATAGATATTTTTACCGCCGAGTTCCAAAGCAAAACTTTGACCCAGTGTCATTGCTTCTTCCAGTGAACAACGCCTCCATGGGGTCATATCGACAGCTCCCATGGAAGAACGAAGGGCCCTAGGATGAAGGGGATCTGCACAGTTTGCAGAAAGCAGAACCTCTGCAAACCCAAAAGCCTCTGCAGTACGGAAAATTGTTCCAACATTGAAAGGGGAGCGTATATCTTCAAGATAGACTCGCAGACCACATTTTTTATCATTCATGGCTCTGTCGCACTGCTCGGCATTGCTCGAAGTTACATAATTGTGAAGATCCCAATCCGCAGGAGCTTGGCCCGAGGCATGCATCAGCGCGTGTTTGAAGTTGTTGACTGGGCGAAGCAGTCGCTCCCTATTCAAACCTCCCTTTTGACCGCTTGGACCCAAGGAGCTTGCGTTGATGCTTGCGTTGATGTCCGCAAGCTCTTTTAGAAAGTTCTGTGCAGCGTTTCGCACCTCTTCGGGTGACTCACAATCGGCAACCAAGAACCCCGCAAGATCTTGTGCGTACAAAATCTGCGGTAGGGCGAGAATCTCTGAGGATGCGCCCTCCGGCTGACTACAAAGGGCCTGCTCTGAAAGCTCCAGTTCCAGCCTTTCCAGGACCAGCGCACATTTTCTCGTCCTTGCCACGCCGTGGAGCGAGGCCAGTTTCGATACCTTAATCATCTTCTGACAGCCTGTCGCCGCCCAGGTCCTGCCCATAGACCATAACGGCGAACTCTCCCCTCTCCGGTATATCCGCGGCATTGAGCGTGCCTGTAAGGGCAGAAGTCCCTGTCTCATTGCTTGCATCATTGCTTGCATCATTCTTCGGACGGTTCGACCGGTTCGATGCAAAGCGCAGCGCAAGATCCTTTGCAGTGCCCACATAGATCTCTTCATGGATTTTGGTGAGCTCTCTGCCTATACAGACCTGTCTGGCTGGAGCCTGCAAGGCAAGTTCGGCTATCAACTTTGCTACGCGAAAAGGCGACTCATACAGCAAAAAGGACTCGTTTCTGTCCAAAAGCTCCTTTAAACGTGCACTTCTTCGAGCAGCCTTCGTGCTCAAGAACCCATCAAAAAGCACCGATCTGCCTCCAAACCCCGAAACACTCAAAAGTGTTGCAAAGGCTGATGGGCCCGGGATGGCAACTACAGAGAAGTGTGCCTCTCTTACCATGCGCACAAGCGTGGCGCCCGGATCGGACAGACCCGGGGTACCTGCATCGGTGCAGTAGGCCACACTTTTTCCTTCGCCGAGCAGACCGATAATCTTGAGGGCCGCACGCTTCTCGTCATTGGCATGGCAAGCAATAAGAGGTTTGTGTATTTCATGATGATTCAATAATTTAATAGTTTGCCTCGTATCCTCACATGCGACGATGTCGACGTCATTTAGTGTCTTCAGAGCACGAAGTGTTATGTCTTCCAAATTGCCAATGGGCGTCCCAACCATATAGAGCGTTGCCACGATACAATTCTCCTTAGGCTTCAGTTCGTCTTGTTTACGTACGAGGATTGTACTAGTATTCATCAAAATGGAACAGCGCGGAACCAAGAAACAGATTTTTCTCATTTTCTACATTGGCCTTTTTATACTTGTCGGGTGGCTCTTCCGCTCTTACTTGACGCCCCTACTCTGGGCTTTTCTGCTATATTCCTTTACAAGGCCTTTGTTTGAACGCTGTGCAAGCACAAATTCAAAGCATAACACAAAACCCAATGTTGAAGGCAAAACCAAGCAGACGCGTGATAAATTATACGTCCATGGCCTCAAGAAAAACCTACTTGCAGCAGTCTTCGCCATTCTCGACGTCCTACTTATTGCAGTTCCGCTGGGTTTTTTGGCATTTGCACTCGTACGGCAACTTTTAGATGTATTCGGAACGATACTGCGTGAAGTC
This sequence comes from Rectinema sp., assembly GCA_039680115.1. GTDB lineage: Bacteria > Spirochaetota > Spirochaetia > Treponematales > Rectinemataceae > JAFIHQ01. Next base: position 43,794 of record JBDKTP010000043.1, on the reverse strand, counting down.
GAATCCAGACCGGAGCTTTTTTCCTTAGAGCCTGATAGTCCTCTTGGGAGCTTTATCTACAGACTTTCGAACGGCGCAGTGGATTTGAGCAAGATCGATATTGTTGCCGCGATTAGGCAATTCATATCTGCCAGATCCAGCAGAATCATCAGTTATTCCGGTTCCGCTCTAAAGAATATCGCCAATTTCGTCATAAACCTCGCATTCATGATATTCACACTGTTTTTTCTGTATCTGGACGGCAGAGAACTAATAAACCTGCTTATTGGAGCGATCCCTCTCGAAAAGAATCTGACTACGATGTTTTTTGGAAAAATAAAGCACTCCAGCCACGAACTCGTAACGGGCTACTTGCTCGTAGCGCTTTACCAAGGGCTTGCCATGTTCTTTATTTCGCGTGTCTTTGGGCTGGGCAACAATCTGGTTATAGGTGTGCTTACTGCCGTCGCATCCTTTATACCGATGATAGGTACCGGCTTCGTCTGGCTGCCTTTATCGATTTATATGGCGCTGAGTCGGGGCCTTGCGATGGGCATCATTTTTCTGATTGTCTCCTCGGTGCCGGTGGCGCTGCTTGACAATTTCATTCGTTCCAAAGTGATAGGCGACAGATTGAGCGTTCACCCTTTGTTGATCTTCTTTTCCATACTTGGCGGAATCAAGCTCTTCGGCTTTAATGGCCTCTTGTTAGGTCCGATCATTCTTATCGTATTTCTATCTGCAGTATCAATTTATGATGCGATGGATGAATCAGTCTAGTCTGGGTGTCTGGTTGTCCGCTGCGTGTCAGTTGTTCATTAGTTATCTGCAGGTTGAGCGCCCGGCAAGCATTGAGATTGCTCGAGGTCTTCAAGGGGTTTGAGCTGTGGCAACCTGCTTAAGAGTTCTGTGTAAAAGGAATCGGAAATCTCTATGCCCCCGGCAGTGTGGCCAATTCCGCACTCGGGTTTGCTTTCGTTGTGGTAATCCGAACCGGCAGTGATCAAAAAGCCTCGTTGACGCCCCATTCGCTCCAGGATTTTGCATTGCCCAAGCTTAGCCGCCGAATGATAGCCTTCGATCCCATCAACCCCTAGAGCCTTCCATTCATCCATAAGCTCCGAAAGCTTGGATTTGCTGACAAAGAGCGAATATGGATGAGCAACGACGGAAATACCGCCGGCTTCCCGTATTATTTCGATCGCATCTTCGAGTGCAAGGCAGTCTTTGGAAAGATAAAAGGGCTTCCCTTTTGCGAGGTATTTATCGAAGGCTTCCTGTCGATTTCTTACGATCTTCTGACGCACCAGCGCATCAGCGATATGAGGACGGCCGATCCTGCTTGTGCCCGCAATGGCTTCAATTTCGTCCATATCGAGCCGGATCCCGGCTTCCTGAAAGCGCAAAAGTATGTTCTTATTGCGCCGTTGCCTTGTTTTTGCAAGCGTACTTAAGGTTTGTACAAGATGATCATTCTTAGGATCGATACCTAATCCCAAAAGATGGAACTCCCCGGGACTGAATTCGATCTCGATTTCGACGCCCGGAATAAAACCCAGGCCAAGTTGCAAAGAAGCCTCGTATGCGGCTTGTACTCCGTCAGTCGTGTCGTGATCGGTCAGCGCTAAGGCCTTTACACCCTTCCGTGCTGCAAGCGCCAACAGCTCGGCAGGAGAAAGGGCACCATCCGAGGCCTTGGAATGCGTGTGCAGGTCAACCATCGACGCGGGCCCCGTCCCTGTGCGACAAATCTAAGCAATGCTCAAGGCCAAGGTCAATCTGTCCTCTTGAGTCAAACCCGCGCAACGCAAGATCTTTTACCAAAAGGGAATGCACTCTGCTGGCAAAAGCAGCAATCTTTTCTGCGGGCAGAGCATAGACGTTATCAGAGACGCAAGGTCGTGCAACAGTATAGAAATCAATTTTGTCTATAAGGGCACCACTGCTCAGCATAGTGTTTACGCATTCCGCGTACGCTACCGCCTCCGTATCACCTGGCTCTAGGGTGGTAGTCAGAACGCCGCATGTCTGGGATGTTGCGGCAGGCAAGGAGCTATTGCGGAATGTTGTTTCTTTAGTCTTGATACCACACAGCATTGTCTGCAGCGTAAGTTGCGACGTCTTGGCATAGTTCGTTATTGCGGCACAGAGCGACGCATGATTGTAGCGGGAGCCAGAAAGCAGTTCGAACCACGCTTGAGTGCCGGCATCCAATTTGGCCCAAATCTTTAGGTCGTTAGCGTTTTGCCATTTGTGCAAGAGTAAAGCGACATCCTCCCTTAGAAAACCAGTTGAGTTCGTTATGAGCACGATATCCGCTTCTTGACAGACCTTACGCTGCCTGCAAATCGAAAAAACAACGTCAAACGCTGCGTCCAGCCATGGTGAAAGTGTTGGCTCGCCATTGCCGGAAATAGAAATGTCGCGCAAAACCGCGTCAGCAAAAGGACCATTTCCGCGCTCGTAACCGGACAAAAACTCTTCTAGTTCCTCCGCCAGGAGCCCGGGAGAGAAAGAAACGGTGCCCTCGAAAGGCAGCACTTCGCAATAAGGACAGCCGAAACTGCAGCGTTTTGTATCGGGAAACAGGTTGATACCAAGGGAAAGCCCGCCCGATCTCCGCGAAATAACAGGATAGATGAGGTCAAACGTGCCAAATTTCCGGCTGTGATCGGCGACGTCCAGTTTTGTAGGCATTACCAGTATAGTAACTGGAAATACCACATGCTGCAATAATAAGAACTGCCGATTCCGAGTCACACCCCCCTCGACGATACTCATGCTTATGGGTTTTTCGGTCTCCTTACATCCGCTCATCCTATTGCAAATTTATGCAAAAATGTCCACCATAGAGACCGAAATTTCCCAGCGGCCTCGCGCCTTAAAGGAGCATCCAATGACACCTAAAACCGATCATCACATATACTTAGTCCTGCATCCCAATCACTCACTTGTTGCGTCACAGTTGCCGGCAGACCTTTTTGCAAAACATTATGTACAGGGTTCCTCCAGGTTCTTTGAAGGCAGACTAATATTTGCCGAGCTCGATCCAGATTGGCGAAACCCGTATTTTGACTTTGACACTGCAATAGCCGGCCTTATTCCTCATCCGGATGGACGACCAAAAGCCACAAAATTCATAAAGAACTATCGAACCTTAGAGCACGTCGATTTGTCTGCAATAGGCAAGCTCTATTTCTGTAATGCTTCTGGCGACTTCATTGCCATGGAGTCTTCTACACTCGATGTGGCTTCTTCGTGTGACCAGATGCGAATTATTTTGGAAATCAATCCTATACGCTTCATGGTGCTTACCAAGTTGAACCTTGGCGCTTACGGTGCGTTTATAACCGATTCTAAGAACCCCGAAGGGGCTCCGAGCATGTTCTTCACACAGCTTGAGTTTTCCATCGACGATTTTATGGAAGAGTTCGACGAAAACCCGTTCCTCACCAGTGTGGTTCCCGGTATACACCCGGGGCGTCTTCACGAGTCGGTGCTCGAACTGCGCAATACTATTGGCAAAAAGGTCAAAGGCCTTTCTTTAGACTGTCCTATCGACAAGATTTCCTACAAAATGCTGAAGGGTGGATTTGTATTTGCAAAGGGCAGCGAAACAAAGTTTTACCCCCTCATTGGTGCAGAGGAAATAGACAAGACCAATGCCAAATTCTGGCAGGTAATGTAAGGACCAAAACCTGCCAGAATCTCAAAAATGCTTTTCAGAGCGTCGGCACGCTGCAACAAGTGGGCTCTGGCCGCTCAATACCCATAGACTGCAGCGTACTTGTTGTCGAGGTACTCGGCAAAATAGCGCGGAGAAAGTCCCTCGCCTGTGGCCTTTTTGACAAGCTCGTCCGGCTTGTAGAACGAACCATGGCAGTGCACATTCTTCCTAAGCCATGCGAGCGGGACCGAGGTCTTTCCTGCAGCCAGTTGTGCCTCCAGATCTGGAATGTCTTTGTGCATCTGGTGCCAAAACTGTGCTGCGTAGAGGTTGCCGAGTGCATAGCTCGGGAAGTATCCGAACGAGCCCATGGACCAGTGGATATCCTGCAGGCAGCCCGAGGAATTGTTGGGCACATCAAGCCCAAACAGCTCCTTGGTTTTGGCGTTCCAGGCTTCGGGAATATCTTTAACGGCGAGCTTATCCGCCATGATGGAGGATTCGAGTTCGAATCGGAGAATAATATGGAGCCCATAGGTAACTTCGTCCGCCTCAGTCCTGATAAGGCTTGGCTCGACCTTGTTGATGGCAAGCACAAAACTGTCCAAGTCCACATCGTCCAAGGTGCCTGCCATTTCTTGTATCTTCGCATAATGACGCTCCCAGAAAGCTTTTGAGCGTCCAATCATGTTTTCCCACAGTCGCGACTGCGACTCGTGGATTGCCATGGAGACAGGCTCAGCAAGCCTTGTACCAGAGTATTCCGGATCTGGGTCGATCCCCATCTCGTAAAGCGCATGCCCTGATTCATGGATCGTGCTGAACATGCTGGAAGCAAGGAAATCCTCAATATATCGAGTGGTGATGCGAATGTCGGACTTGCCCAAAGTGGTAGTGAATGGATGAGCAACCGTATCCAACCTTCCCTTGTCCTTTTCGAAGCCTACTGCGTCCATAAGGTAGAGGCTAATCCGCGCCTGTCGGTCAGCCGAGACTGGCCTGTGCAAGAAGGAATCGTCTACTTGCGGCCTGGATTGTATCTTTGACAGAATCTTGAGGGTATCCGCCTTCATCTGGGCAAATATTGCCGCAATGCCCGCTTCGGTGCTGCCTTCTTCGTAGAGATCCAAAAGTACGTCGTAGGGTCGTCCATGTGGATTGATATAGTTGGCCAATCGCTTATTGAGCTCAATCACCTTTTCCAGATGAGGAGCAAAAAGGGCAAAATCGTTGGTTCGTCTGGCATCTGCCCAGGCTGCCTGCGCAAGGCTGGTTTGTCTTGCCAACTCCATGACAAAATCCGGAGGTAGTTTTGTCTCCTTGTCGTACTCGCGACGGCTCACACGAAGGTAGGCCTTTTCCAAAGGCTCAAGATCCGGATGCTTTTCCAAGGCCGATAAAAGCTGCCCCACACGAGGGTCCACAGCTTTTTCGTGGACAAGTCCTTGTATAAGGGCAATTTGCTCTGCCCGCTCATCTACAGCACTTTTGGGAAGATAGGTTTCCTGATCCCAACCCAGCAAGGCGTCGATGTGCGCAAGCAAGGTCCTCTGCCTATCCAGTTCTATCAGGCTAGCAATTTCCTTTTTCATAATGCCTCCCTCTTTGACAAACTATCACGAGTCCGAAGTTCTAACAACAACTTTTCGTTTCCATTTTAGAGCTCGCCTTGCTATACTCTACAACGTGTTCCTATACGAATTAAAGCAGCCTGTCTCAATACTGCGCGGGTCAGGGCCAACAATAACCAAGCGCCTTGCGAGACTGGGAATCTTCACCGTGGCCGACCTCCTGACTTACTATCCACGAACCTACGAAGACCGCTCAGTCCTGACTCCATTCTCTGCATTTGCAAAAAGTGTAAATATTTATACAGTTGCAACCGTGACTTCCCACGAATGGTTCGGCTTTGGACCCACAAGAACCCTAAAACTCGTCGTTAAGGATGAGACCTCCGAGGCCGTCCTCTTGTGTTTCAATAGGCCTTTTTTAGAGAACAGCTTCCCAGTCGGAACTCGAGTCCAGGTGTTTGGGAAGTTTCAGTTTCGCTATGGCGAAATTCAATCCAGCAGCTTTGAGATAGAACCGCTTCCCGAGCCCGAGGCTCCGTCGCGGGGAATGTTGCCCGTCTACGCGCTCACTGAGGGTCTCACGCAAGGATCTCTTCGGCGCCTTGTGAAATCGGCCTTAAGCATGTATGGCAGCCGCGTGGAAGACGAGATCGATGCTGAACTTATTGCCACACACAAGCTACTACCCAAAGCGAAGGCACTCGCAGGTATTCACTTCCCGAAATCTGTTTCCGAAAAGGATCTGGCTCTGCGTACACTTTCCTACGAGGAACTCTTCTATTTTCAACTTGGCATAGCAATGCGAATGCGAAGGCGTGCAGCCCAGCGTATAGAACGAAAGCCGATTCAGAATATTCTGGAAAAACAGCTTCTTGAGCGACTCCCTTTTAGTCTGACGGCTGATCAGCGTACGGCGTTGGACGAAATAAAGCACGACATGGATTCCACGCGTCCAATGGCACGACTTCTGCAAGGTGATGTTGGCTCCGGCAAGACAATTGTGGCACTCATCGCGGCGCTTCATGCTGTGGAACGCGGCGGACAGGTGGCCATTATGGCTCCGACGGAGTTGCTTGCTCAACAGCATGCCGCAACAGCTGCACGCCTATTGGAGCCTCTGGGTGTACGCCTGGCCTTCTTGTCCGGTAACGTAGACGACGCTCCGAGGCGCCCACTTTTGCAGGCTCTTGCGGAAGGCATCGTCGACATTGTTATAGGCACACATGCGCTTTTTTCTCAGGATGTTGTCTACAAAGATTTACAGCTTATCGTAGTAGACGAACAGCAGCGCTTCGGTGTCGCCCAACGTCAGGCACTCTATCAAAAAGGCACAATGCCCGACCTTCTAATGATGACGGCGACACCTATTCCACGAAGTCTCGCGCTGACATTGTTTGGCGATCTCAATGTCTCCACCATAAGAACTATGCCGCCCGGTCGCAAACCGGTGCAAACACACCTCACCAAATCAGGCAACGAAAAAAAGGTCTATGAGTTCGTCCGGGGACTGTTAAAGTCAGGAAGGCAGGCATACTTCATTTATCCCCTCATTAGCGAATCAGACAACAGCGAGCTCAAGAATGCACAGGCAATGGCTGAGCGACTTGCAAAAGAAGTATATCCAGAATTCAAAGTTGGCCTCTTACATTCCAGATTGAGGGAAGAAGAAAAACGGGCGATCATGGACGATTTCGTTCATGGAAAAACCCAAGTGCTTGTTGCGACGACAGTAGTTGAGGTAGGAGTCGACGTACCCAATGCCACAGCGATGGTCATAGAGCACGCCGAGCGCTTCGGACTTTCAGCCCTTCATCAGCTGCGCGGAAGAATAGGAAGGGGATCAGAACAGAGTTACTGTTTCCTGGTCTATTCTGCAAACATAACTCCAGACGCGATCAAACGGCTTAAGGTGCTGTATTCCACCAACGACGGTTTTGCACTCGCAGAGGAAGATCTCAAACTGCGTGGCCCAGGGGAATTATTGGGGACGGCACAATCCGGGCCATTCCAGCTAAGGATTGCAAACCCGGTGCGTGACTTCGAACTTTTGAAAGCTGCCCGAGCCGATGCGTTCGCTCTTGTCAAAAATGACCCAGGATTTCTCGAGCTCAACCACAGCGTATATCGCAAGACAATGGAAAACACCGCCCAAGATCTGCCAACGTACCCTACGTAGTGCGACGTAGTCTAACGTTGTTTTTTGGATGAGCGACTGGTCTTGGCCTCTACGCTGGGCACATTGGACAGGACCACTTCCGAACGGCCGAGGTACTCTAGAACCTTATCCTTTCTTGCTCTGGGGCCCAGAAGGCTCTTAACCCTAAGATATTTGCGGCGCATATACTGAATCGATGGAATGGTTGTACAAAAATGCTCTGCTAATTCCCAATCCTTATACAAATAGTGACCGCCAGAATCTTTCTTGTTCAGCTCAACAAACTCTTCAAGCAATTCTCTAGTCCACACAATAGGTGTGCCCTCTGAGTAATTGTGTGTAGAAAGTCGGCGAGCAGCACGTTCCTCTGCTCCTTCCATTTTTTTCTTTTTCCAATAGGGATTCCTATTCCTGGCATACAGAATATCTTCTTTTGTGTAACCAGTTGCATCCATCCACGCTAAAGCCAACTTGGCTTTTTCTGCCGGTCTTAGTTTCGACTTAAGCGAGTTCTCAATGTACTCTTCGGGAGTCTTGGACTCCAAAATTATTTTCTCCCACTTTTTCATGAGATAAATTTATCGAAAACTTCAACTCACGACAATTAGGTTCGAGCGCAATTCTCTTCCATTGTTGCAAGTTCTCTAAAGAGCATAGCAGGTACCCGGGGACCCATTGCGTTGAGGTGATTTCTTATCGAATCGACTTCCGGCCCGAGCTCGCTTGCATTGACCGTAAGCAGATCATCAAGATCAGAAGAAGAAATTTTTAGGCCGGCAGTATCAAGGTCTTCTGGGTATGGAAGACCGCCTAGAGCAGTGCTGCGCACTTCGTGCTTGCCTTCGCAGCGCTCAAAAATCCATTTGAGCACGCGCATGTTGTCAGCATACCCTGGCCACAGATAATGTCCGTCCGCATCCTTTTTGAACCAGTTCACCTGATAAATCTTAGGCAATTTACGTGTGAGATCCGACCCAATCGAAATCCAGTGTGAAAAATAGTCTCCGATGTTATAGCCACAGAATGGCAACATCGCAAACGGATCTCTTCGCAGCCTGCCAACTTGACCGGCCGCAGCGGCTGTGGTTTCGCTCGAAAGATTTGCTCCTAAAAAAACCCCATGACTCCATGTACGGGCCTCACAGACTAATGGAATCGTTGTGGAACGCCGTCCGCCAAAGAGGATGGCAGAGATTGGTACTCCATTGGGATTTTCCCAATCCTCATCCATGCAAGGACAATGAGCGGCAGAAGTGGTAAACCGCGCATTTGGATGACATAACGGGTCTTTTGTGCAACCTGGCAAGGCCTTCGACGCACCAGAAGAATCTCTGCATTGTTGCAGCCAGTCTATCGTACCGGCTGGAGCCTCATACCCTATGCCTTCCCACCAAACATCACCATCCGGAGTCAGTGCACAGTTAGTGAAAATCGTGTCGCGGGTGAATGTGGCCATAGCGTTGGAGTTGCTGCTGGATGAGGTATTAGGCGCTACTCCAAAGAAGCCTGCTTCTGGATTGATTGCGTACAATCGTCCATCGGACGCGATGTGCATCCAGGCTATGTCGTCTCCAACTGTCTTAACCTGCCATCCAGGCAGCGAACTCTTTACCATGGCGAGGTTTGTTTTGCCGCACGCAGACGGGAAGGCACCAGCAATGTATTTTTTCTGTCCTTGAGGATTTGTGACACTCAAAATCATCATGTGTTCAGCAAGCCAACCCTCTTCCCGCGCGATGCACGAAGCGATGCGCAACGCAAAGCATTTTTTGTTCAGTAGTGCGTTGCCACCGTATCCGGAGCCATAAGACCAAATCAACCGCTCTTCGGGGAAGTGCACGATTGCCATGTGCTCTGGGTCGCAAGGCCAAGTCTTGGCGTAACAGGCGCTTTGCGTTGCGCTCTTACCGCACGAGTGGAGACAGCGCACAAACTCAGCATTGGCGTCGAGAGCGTCCAACGCAGGACGTCCTGTTCTCGCGATGAGCGACATATTCAAAACCACATAAGCCGAATCGGTAAGCTCTACTCCCACCCTCGCATACGGACTGCCTTCTGGTCCCATCAAATAGGGCACGACATACATTGTCCTACCTTGCATGCATCCATCGAAAAGTTTTGTCAGACGTGATTTCATTTCTCTGGGGTCGACCCAGTTATTGGTGGGTCCTGCATCGTCCTGAGAGCGGCTGCAGATAAATGTCTTTTCTTCCACTCTGGCTGTATCCGCAGGGTCGGAATTTGCCAGAAAAGAGTGTGGGCGCAATTTGGGGTTAAGACGCTTAAAGGTGCCGATTGACACCAAGAGATCCGCAAGGCGGTCGTATTCTTCTGTTGTGCCCCTGTAAAGCACCACAGAATCGGGCTTACAGAGCCGCTCCATCTCATCAACCCAAGACGCTAAGCCGCTGTTCGAGATTTCGAAGGACGCCATATAACCTCCTCATAATCCCTTATTTCAGTAGTACAATGGCTTTCGGTTTTTGGCAAGAAATTTCGACATTCGATATTGCATTTTGATATTCAAAATAGATACGGTATTTCGTGCATCTTTATGACGAAATGACCGTAGAAGAAGAGCCATTTTCATGCGAGGAGATGTTCGTTGTGTCAGATCGATTTTGCAAGAGCGAGCGAAGAAAACCCTTTGAGTTTTTTGGTGGACAGGCGTCGCAGCGCGCTGGGACGCCGTTTTTCCAATCTGGCGATTGCCGCACTTGTGCCGATGACAACTGCGATTCCCCCCGTCTGCAGCAAGCTGTCAATCATTTCGAGCGTCGTCTCAATGTAATTATATTCAGGAATTTCATCGCAAAACCACAAAACAAGGCTGTGGGCATTTGCACGATTTTTTTCCACATCGAGCGCGGAACGCAAAATAATGTCCTCGCGTGCAGGTTGTCCAGGTTCGAGCTCAGATCTTGCTTGAAGTATGTCGGCTTGAAGTATGTCGGGTAACCCGATATTTTTGCCATTGGCAAGATCTTTGCTTTCCGATTCAAGATTGAATCGCGTAGCAAGAAGAGAAAGTACATTGCGCGAGGCCAACTCTATCTTTGTAGGATGAAACAATTCCTTAACCCACAGTGCAGACAGCCCGATTCCTGGCTCGTAGACAAAAAAACTGGTCTCTGTTCCTGGACAATTTTCAGGTTTTGAGGTCTTTCCTAACTGCAGCGTTTGTCTGTCGACAACATTGCCACTATGACAAGGCCACAAAACGTCCCACAAAACAGCGAGGTTTTCTAACGTCTCCACAGCAAGCTGTGTTGCATAACTCGGCGTATCGAATTCTGGTAACCCCCAAAAACCTGTGGCTTTGATGGGAACCGCGTGGCGCTTGCCCAACGCAAAGGTAGTGTGAGATCGAAAATAGGGCGAAAGGTCGAAGGTCAGTGAGGAAGAGGATTTCGAGAAGGAATTTGAGGTCGGATAATCTCTTTGCACACAGCGATCAGGGCCATGTGCGGGTTTTTCTACGTGTGCGGGTTTTTCTAGAATAAAAACCGTATGGCTGGGACCTTGCGTCCTGCTTATGAGGTGCATCGGACTTTGTGCACGCCACGCGTCGACAACCTCCACAAGTGTATTCACGATTACAAAGGCAAGTCTTCCGGAAGGTCGCAGAAGTCGCGCCTGGCAGCTTTCAAAAAAGTCAGTGAGGACACTTGCACCGGCTTTTGCAGGCACGTTGGATATAACGACGTCGTAGCCACCGTAAGCTTCCGAATACGGACTTTGCCCGGCCAGAAGTCCAGGATAGATCAAAACCTGGGGTGCATCAGGTGCAGCAAGTGTTTCAACCATGTCAGGCGTATCAGGCGTATCAGTTTCCTGCCTGGTTCGGCTTTTGGCTTCGTACTCCGTCTTTCGTTTTAACGAGCTGTCGCTCAAAGCGCCATCCAAAGAAAAAAGCGAGGCGGAAATACCGTTCTTTTTGCAGTTATGGAAGCTGAATTCACACGCGAGCGTATCTCGATCCTCGAGGATAAACCGCGCGCGTGGCAATGCCGCGGCAAGCGAAATACCAATAACGCCCGTTCCACAACCTGCGTCGAGCACAAGAGAGGCGGCGTCCAAAACGGGGTCTTGTGCCACCTCTTTGAGGAGCAATCTGGTACCGGCGTCGACATCAAAAGACGAAAAAAGGGCATGGCTCAAGTCAAACTCAAGCTCCTTGCCCTTATATCGAAAAGCAACTGTCTTGTTGATTAACGGTTCAATCTCGAACATTCAGGACGTCAACTGTTCACGCGCTCAACGTAATCGTTTGTCTCAGTGTTTACAAGGATTTTTTCGCCTTGCTTGATAAAGAGGGGTACCCGAACCACGAGGCCCGTCTCGGTTACGACCGGCTTTGTGGCACCAGAGACCGTGTCACCGCGGACATAGTTCTCACTTTCCATCACCGTGAATACCATTTTATAGGGGATTTTAATATCGATAGGCTCCCCTTCCCACATGACCAGCGTATAGGTTTCGCCCTCTTTAAGGTAGGGCTTTTTGTCCTCGTGCGCGGTAATTGGGACGCCGAACTGCTCGTACGTCTCGTTATTCATGAACATGAAGTTTTCGCCATCGAAATACTGATACTGACAGTCCACAAGTTCTACCTGTGCGTCCTCTACGTAGTCAGCTGTCTTGATTGTCTGGGTGATGACATTCCCATTCTTGAGATTTTTCGCTTTTACGCGGGCAAAGGCCGAGCCCTTGCCAGGGCTCACAAATTCACGTTCCACGACAATATGCGGATTGCCGTTGATGAGCAAACATGTGCCAATATTGATTTCTCCACCACGAACCATAATGAATTCCTTTGATTGCCTAGACTTTATAAGATCTATGGTTATAAGACGAGGCAATGAAGACTCTGAATAAAGACCAAAGTGGTCTTGCAAAGAATGGCTTATACTAATGCAAAATAAGGCGGAATGTAAAGGCGCGCGATCATGAGTTACTAGGTTTAGACTCGCTGCGTTAGCGGGGAATACCAGACTGACCAAGCGGGCTAAACGATGAGAATGGGAAGTAAAGCACATCGCCAATATCGGATAAGCCGAGCAAGGCCATGCAAAGCCTGTCGAAACCGATGGCGACGCCGGAACAGGGAGGAAAGTCGGCAAAAAGCTCCGGGTAAGCAGAATCGATGTTGTGCGGCACGAGAGCGGCGCGCTTTCTTGCGGTCTGGGAGGCGAAGTAAGCGGCGACGGTCTCCGGCGTCGCCATCTCTGCATAGCAATTGGCTACTTCCATTCCAGCTACATAGAGCTCCCAACGTTCCTTGTTCTGTGTATCAGGGATATCGCGCGCCAGGCATTCAATTTCCTTAGGGTATTCATCCAAAACAAGTGGACGATCCTGAGGCAGCGCAGGCTCAACACAGGAAAGAAAGATCACGTTAAAAAGGTCTTCCCAAGGCGATTCCTGCGGTGCAGCAAGGCCCTTCTGTTTCAAAGCTTCCTGTATCGCTTCCTTGTCGTGGAGCTTTTCCAAATCGAGTGCTGCCAATTCCCAGAATGCCTCGGCCATGGTCATGCGCCGGAAGGGAGGCTTGGCTACTTTTGGGGTATCGTCATTGGCGAGACTGGCAAAAAGCGCTTCGGTAAGCTCGATGCTATCGCGAGTATTGGCGCCAACCGTGTAATATTCCAACATAGTGAATTCTGGATTATGCAACCTACCAATGGATTCAGCGTTTCTAAAAGCTTTGCAAAGTTGAAAAACATTTTCGTGCGTCTGCGCAATAATCCGCTTCATCCAGACTTCTGGCGAAGGTATAAGATAGAGTGGAAACCCTTTTTCATAAGGATGGACAAAGTCAGTCTTGAACACTTCCAGGCAGGATTCTGGAATGAGGGACGGACTGAGCGCAGGTGTATCGGTCTCCAAATAACCTCGCGATAAAAAAAACTCTCGCGTCCGAGAAACCAGGCGAGACCTCTCTCTCATTGTTTTTACGGTCATACTCACAGCAGAAGTATTATAACGAATTGGTACCCAAAGGAGCAACGCTGGTACAGACGTGGATACTCATTACCTGGTAAGCTCGTCTACGATTGATAATGCCGTCAACGGTCAGTCAAGCTTGTCGGCAAGGCTCAAGGCCGCATTCCGCTGGAAAGCGTCCATAGACATCCATGCCAGGTTCATGGTCGTACCTCGGAAGTTCTCTCGTATTGTTTCCTTGGAAGACTCGAGAAAGTATCGGGCAGGAAGTTCAGGACCCAAGCGACCGAACTCCGTGTCGGCTTTCGGATCGGGATGGAAATACGGACAAACCTCGAGGCAGGAATCGCAGCCGTAAAGCCGCGGCGGCAATACCTTTTCTACTTCAGAAGGCAAAGGGCCAAGCCTTGCAGTCCAATGTTGCACACACTTAGACCTGGTAAAGGCAATAGAACCACCCTTACCGGCATCTCTACGGAGAGCCTCTGCTGGACATGCTTCTATGCACTTTCTACAACTGCCACAAAGCGGATAACTGCCGCGTTCAGAGAACGCCAGATCGACCATCGACGGCGCTCTGTCCGCTGTGGTCAAAGAATCTTCTGTCTCATCACCGCCCACATCTATCTTATCGTTGCGAATCTGAACAGGGCACAGCAACACGCCCAGCACCACTGCCGATGAATACGGCGGAGTATCAGATGAGCAAATAGTGTTTTTTCTGCGGGCGATGAGAAGTTGATTCTTGCCCTGGCTCCCCAACCCCGCCGCGAGCGCCAGCGGCCTTTCCGGCAGCCCCGAGTTCGCCACCCGCTGCCACAACCGCATCGGCGGCACCGCCTCTCCGCTCGCGGCGGCCTGCCCCTCGAGTACCTTCTTTAGCCTTTGTGAGAGTTTTTTCAGCCTATCCAGGGTTTCCGCGTACCAGTTGGCCCTTGCAAAGTGCGCAATCCGTACCATTGGCACTCGCGTCGCCTGAGAAGCCATGTTGGCAGAGTGGCCTTGTCCCAAACAATAAGGCCTGGCCCATGATGGCATCTCATAGAGCCCTTCCCCATATCTTAACGCCACAACAATGGCGTTTTGCGCCTCTTCGATGTGGTAGCGGGCCCGGTCTTCGTAAACAAGCTCACAAAGGCTTGCCACTCTCAAAATCTCCTGGTGCGTTAAAGTGCCATAGCTGTAGAACCCCAAATCGTCGAGTTCATGACACAGGGCTGACAGGTCCAAGATCAGCATCTATCTTCTCCAGAATCGGCACTTCATGGCGCGCACCAGGAACAACGCCGCGACGTGAGCCAAGAACAAGATAAGCAGCACCCGAGCATGCACGCGGCCAATAGTGCTCGAGTGCCACTACAATTGCTATCAAAACGCTATTAAAACCTTATGGCAGCGGGAATTGCTTTGTCAGATCCAGGACGGCGCTCTTGACGCTCGCAATAGTCTTGTCGTCGCCTTTGGACTTCAGAACATCGACTATAAAGCCAGCTATGGTCTGCATTTCCTTCACACCCATTCCCCGCGTTGTAACTGCCGGAGTTCCAACCCTGATACCTGAGGTAACAAACGGACTCTTTGTATCAAAGGGGATCCCGTTCTTGTTCACCGTGATATTGGCAGCATCGAGCCACTTCTCTGCATCCCTTCCGGTGATGCCAAAGGGCGTGAGATCCACAAGCATGAGGTGGTTGTCAGTCCCGCCAGACACGATTCTGGCTCCTGCTTCGCTCAAAGCCTTGGACATGACGGCGGCGTTCTCCACCACGTGATCGATATAGACGGCAAACTCCGGCTGCAAGTCCTCCTGGAATGCTACAGCTTTACCAGCGATAACGTGCATGAGTGGGCCACCTTGAATTCCAGGCATCACCATGCTGTCTATGACTTCTGACCACTTCTTGAGTTCGCCTTTGGACGTTGTAATACCACGGTTATTTTCCTTGTCGGCACCGACAAAAATCATGCCTCCTCGAGGCCCCCGCAGCGTCTTGTGCGTTGTTGTCGTTGTAAAATCAGCAATTTTGATTGGGCTCGGATGCTTGCCGACAGCCACAAGACCAGCAATGTGTGCCATGTCTACCATAAGATATGCGCCAACCTCATCGGCAATGCGCCTGAATTCGTTAAAATCGATAATGCGGGAATAGGCCGATGCCCCTGCGATTATCAGCTTTGGTCTGTGTTCAAGCGCCAGCTGCTCAACCTGAGCGTAATCAATGGTCTCTGTGTCGCGGCGAACGCCATAGCGCACCACATTGTACATTTTGCCCGAAAAAGAAACTGGAGCACCGTGCGTAAGGTGGCCGCCGTGTGCCAGGTCCATTCCTAGAATTGTATCCCCTGGATTGAGCGCAGCAAACAAGACGCCCATGTTGGCTTGGCTACCAGAATGTGGCTGAACATTGGCATGGTCCGCCCCAAAGAGCTTTTTGGCTCTGTCTCGGGCCAGATTTTCGGCTATATCGACAAATTCGCAACCGCCATAGTAGCGCTTGCCTGGGTAGCCTTCCGCATACTTATTCGTAAGCACCGAGCCAACGGCTTCCATTACAGCCTTGGATGTGTAGTTCTCGCTGGCGATAAGCTCGAGCTTATCCCGCTGCCTGGCTTGCTCGCTCTGCATCGCTGCCCAAAGTTCAGGATCCTCTTTTTCTATATAAGACATAGACTCCTCCATCACACCAATCGTATCGAGTGGTAATTTTATGCAACTTTTATAATACAGCGATTCCTGCTTTTCTGCCAGAGGTATCGTGGCTTGTTCAAGCTGGTTCGGTGAGGACTTTGGGCCTTGAATTGCTATATAGGGAGGACTGTTGCGCGTAAAAAAACATCAATAAACACACATCGAGTTATCTAAGTTGTCAGTGAAGTTTTTTTGGCTTCTCGACTACATCAACTTTGATTTCCACAACGATGGGCGCACCTTCTTTGGTATTAAAGCCCAGAGGATAATAGAATATCCTCGCACCCACAGGGAGGTTCAAAGGTTGAATAAAGGTACGGTACGAGACGGTGCCATTGGCTTGTTTTACCCATATTTGAGTCTGAATCATGAGGTTGACACCTTTGGAATCCTGATCCAGCGGCACAATTTGCATGATTGCAACGATTTTATCCCCAACGACGCGCACATCAAAGGGAGTTGCCATGGGGACGCTTCTGGAAAGGACACTGCTCCAAGGAATGATTTCGATGCTTCGATCTGCGCCGGTGGAAGCACTTTGTTTATTCGTCTGCGATGTAGAACCGGGCTGATTGGTTGCCGCCCCAGGTGCAACCGTAGTCCCTGTGGTGCCCTGATTCGACGTGCCCTGATTCGGAGTACTAGACCCACTGGGGGACGACTTTGCACTGGATTGTGCTGCAAATTCCTCCATTTTCTTCTGTAGAATTTGCACCATTGCAGGCGTCAGAGAAAATGCAGAACGTATCTGGAAGACAGCCACAGACTCATCAGTGTTGGCTTGAGGAACTGTAGGAGGAGTCTCGCCTACACCTTTTGTGTTGGTACCTTGAGCATAAATCCCAAGGCCATTCAAGCTGACAAGGATAAGAATAATAGCGAAGACAGCGTTCTTTGGCGCTGAAATAGGCTTATTATTATAAACCAAATTCCGCATTAGAACTTTCCCTTTTTAGGGCGTTGGAGCCTGCGTAGGCATGTCACTGCCCAGGCTTGAGGTGGGCGGCACGGAAGATACGGGTGACACAACTGTTGCAGTTGCAGCTCCATCGTTGTAGGTCATGATCACTGGATCACCAATAGGCTCAAACGAAACTTCGCTTGGCATAGTTATGGTAACTCCCTGATCAGACTTTAAGGAAGACCAGTATTGGTTGATTGAGTCCATAGAACCGGAGCCAACTTGGATCGTCCCAGAAGCGGATGCAAGTGACTGCGGTTTCTTATTGACAAGCATTTTGCCACCTACTACCAAACCAGCAGCAAAAATCAAAACAAGAACGCTTGCTGCAAGCACGGGCATAGAGAGCACCGCTCGACGGGAGCCATTTCTACGGGCTTTGCGTTCGTAACGAGTATCAAGGTGTCCGGTAGCAAGGGTCTGAGGCAGAACCGGCACTCTCTTGGATTTTTCAGCATCTGCAATATCAAAGCGCAAGTCCGCCTCTATGCGCTCGCGGGCCATAGCCAGTTTAGCTTCTACATCGGGAGACTTGAGCTGCTGCAAACGAGCATCGAGTTTACGAAACTCGGACACTCGGACGGTACATGTCGGGCAGTCGAGAACATGAGACTCAAGTTTCTCTTTCCACGGGGAAGGAACCTCACCATCGATGTAAGCGGAAAGTAGTGATTCATCTGGGCACATTAGTATCGTCCTCCCGTTTAAGCCGTTCCAAGAGTGCAATTCGAGCCCGATAAGCCCTCACCTTGACATTGCCTTCGCTAATACCAAGCGCTTTGCCTATCTCTTTATAATTCATGCCACCATATTCCTTCATTATCAAAACGACCTTAAGACGCTCAGGTAACGAATCCAAAGCCGCACGCAATTCCTCGGCCGATTCGCGCCTAAGCAGGCCCTCTTCAGCCGAAGCTTCTACGCCTGCATCCGACCCAATGTCCGCCATGGACAAAGAACCGGCCTCAACGTCTTCCACCGGTTTGCCTTCGCTGCGCCACCATTTTTCGTAGGCTTTAGCCTCGCGCGATTTGCGTTTCGCGTAGTTGATAGCCGCATTCTTTACCACCCTGATAAGCCAGTATTTGGCATCGGCGTTTGTAGGAAAATCCATTTGGTTCTGGAGCATTTTCCCAAAAGCGTCATGTACCACATCTTCCGCTGCTTCGGTGGAATTGGTAATGCGATAAGCAATCCGCAGGAGCATGTCGGCATTTTCTTCATAAATACTGCGAAAATCCATTTCCGGCATGCTTCCCTTCAATTTATAACAATTGTTATAAGGCTAATGTTACGAAAAAGCTTAGAGCTTCTTCCAAATAGTGCCAGTCGGCGTATCTTCCAAAAGTATACCCTTGGCCTTGAGCCCGGCACGAATGGCATCGGCCTTTGCCCAGTCTTTGGCTTTCTTTGCCGTTGCCCTCTCTTGAATAGCATTCTCTATTTCTGCAACAAACTCGGGCGGCACGCTTTCTGTCTCGCGCTTGAGTTCGGAAAGCCTTAAGCCAAGCACTCCATCCATATTGTAGGCAACAGCCAAGGCTTCGAGAGGTGAAGTATCTGGGTCTTTGAGCAGTTGCCACAGCTCGGCTAAGGCACGAGGCGCATTTAAGTCCTCCGATAAGGTGTCGTCAAAGCGCCCAAGGTGTTCTCTAGCCTTGTTCGATAAGGTAGAGACATCCAAAGGAAGCGTACCCAATGGGGAGGCGTCGGACTGTTCAAGGCCTGCCTTCTTTGCCGTTTTATCAGATACTTGTTTATCAGATACTTGGAGTACCCTATCCTGCAAATCCAAGATTCTGTCGTCAAGCGCCTTCCTGGAAGCCTTGGCCTGTTCCATTCCTTCCCAGGAAAAACTGAGTTGGCTGCGATAGTGACCGCCAAGGCAGAAAAACCGGTAATCGAGAGGATCGAAACCGTGGTCTATCAGGCTTTGCAGCGTTATGAAGGTTCCTTTGGACTTAGACATCTTGCCATTGTCCATCACAAGGAACTCAGCGTGCAGCCAGTATTTGACCCAAGGTTTGCCTGTCGCGGCCTCGGACTGAGCGATCTCGTTGGTGTGATGCACTGGTATGTGATCTATACCGCCAGCGTGGATGTCGAAACTCTCACCCAAGTACTTCATGCTCATCGCTGAACACTCTATGTGCCAGCCAGGGTAGCCTCGACCCCAGGGGCTGTCCCAGGTGAGCGCCTGGTTTTCAAACTTGGACTTCGTGAACCACAAGACAAAGTCGTGAGGGTTGCGCTTGTTGCCGTCCACTTCGATGCGTGCTCCGGCTTTGAGATCTTCCAATTTAAGATTTGCCAATTCGCCATATCGCGGAAACTTGGAAACATCGAAGTAGAGGTTTCCACCGGCCATGTAGGTAAAGCCGTTGGCCTCAATGCGTTTTATGAGGTCAATCATGTCTTGGATGTGATCCGTGGCCTTGCAAACGATGGTCGGGCGCAAAATATTGAGTCGATCTGTGTCTGAGAAGAATGCGTTGGTGTAGAATTGAGCGATCTGAAGTACACTTTGTCCACGTTCCTCTGCGCTCCTGACCATTTTATCCTCGCCGGTGTCGTCGTCGCCAGTAAGATGCCCAACGTCCGTGATGTTCATAACATGGGTCACCTTGTAACCAAAGCGCTGCAAAGTGCGCACCAGCACATCTTCGAAAATGTAAGTGCGCAAATTCCCTATATGTGCATAGTTATAGACGGTAGGGCCACAGCCGTAAAAACCCACATTCGGTGGATTGAGTGGCACAAACTCCTGCAAACTCCGTCCCATGGTGTTAAAAAGTTTGAGTACGGGCATTTAAAACCTCCGTCATAGCCATGCAGTTTCTCTAAGACATCGAGTGAATTCGACTGAATCCGAAGTTCCGTCCGACTAATGTCGACGTAAGCTTTAGATCGACGTTATAATGGAACTATGCAAACCCTACGGCAATTGGCACAAAAAATCAATAACATGGGTATCAAAGTCGCACTTGACGAGCCAATGGCATTACACACCACGTTCCGCATAGGCGGGCCGGCTGATTTGTTCGTTTGGATTAAGACCGCTTCCGAACTTTCAAGAGTCACCAAGGTGCTTGAGGAGGAAGGTGTACCTGTCTTTGTGCTTGGAGGTGGAGCCAACCTCCTAGTATGTGACGAAGGGTTTCGTGGTGCCATAATCGATCTGACAGGGCTTTGCAATGTAGGACGGTTTGGTGAAGCGGTGTGTGCCCAGGCAGGTATCGCAATAGACACCCTGGCGGAACAGTACTTGGCGCTGAGCCTGGATGGAATGGAAGATTTTTACGGCATGCCGGGCACTCTTGGTGGCGCTCTTTTTATGAATGCGCGTTGTTACGAACATGAGATCTCGGAGCTCGTAGAAGGTTTCTGGCTCTTTAAAGACTCAAAGAGCCATTCTCAAGCCCAAAATAGCCTAAGCGATGATACCGGATATTGTGAGTATTTTGTCAACGACGCTTCGCTCTGGGGTTACAAACGCTCGCCTTTTCAACCAGGCGGGCCTTATGCAGGCCGCTTGATAGTCTCCGCAAAACTAAGGGCAAGGCCTGGATCGCCAGAGTTGATAGCGGCTTGCATGAGGTCGCGCAAAAACGATAGGCAAGCCAAGGGCCATTACCGTTATCCTTCTGCAGGCTCGATGTTCAAAAACAACAGGTCGTTCGGCAAACCTACGGGCATGCTGATAGATGGTTTAGGGCTGAGGGGTATGCGGATCGGAGACGCTCAGGTGGCACCCTGGCACGGTAATATATTCGTCAACCTGGGTTCTGCCAGTGCCAAGGACATGATTGCCCTCATAAAGTCGGTTCGAACTTGTGTATTGGAAGCGTTTGGTTTTGCACTGGAACCGGAGGTTATTTTTCTGGACAAAAACGGCCCTGCCCCGCTCTTCTGCTAGAAGGTTTTTGCTAGAAGGTTTTTGCATGACTTCTGATGCTGGCGAGTGGCATTTTAACGAGATGATATGTAAATTGCCTTGCGTTTAAAGGGCTCCAATATTACACTAATCTTATATGAACTCGATAAACGAACCGGCAGGTATTTTTGCTCTCCTCACGGGTATTGCAGTATTGGCGCCGTATATTTCGGACAAATTCGGTATTCCGATCGTTGCTACCATGACGCTGGCCGGCATTGTTTTGGGACCCCAGGTCTTGGGCATTTTGGAACCGAATATTTTGCTGCAGTTTATGGGTTCAATCGGGTTGATCTTTGCGTTTTTTACGGCAGGTTTGGAGGTTAATGCCCGCATTATACAGAGGCATAGGCAAAAAGTTTGGCTTTTCGGAACAGTGACTTTTCTTCTGCCTTTCGTCATCGGGTTTGCTTTCGGCTATCTCGTTCTTCACCAGGGTGCGAAATCTGCCATCCTCCTGGGAGCCTTTTTGGCCTCATCGGGCGCCTTGGCGTCTCATCCTTTTCAGCGTATTGACCTGGCTGGCAGAGATTCCGTTGAAGTAAGTAAAGGGGGAGCCGCTATCGCCAGTTTTTTGGTGGTGGTGATATTATTCGTACTGAGCGCTTTCTTGCCCAACGGGGATTCGTTCTTGATGGGAAGAGAAATCTTGATCTACAGTGTTTTTATTGTAGTTGCAAGCCTAGTGCTGCCCAGAATCGCGTCGCTCATTGCAAGAAAAACCAGAATTCAGGGTACGGTCGACGCCATTTCCTATCTTTTCCTGCTTTTTTCCTGCTCTTATATCGGATTCTTACTGGGGATTCCCGGATATATAAGCGCTTTTCTAGTGGGTGTTTTGATAAGCCCCTATCTTTCCGCGTCAAGGATAACTGCAGGTAGAATCGACTTCCTTGGAAATGCAATCTTTGTGCCTTTCCTGCTCGTCTTTATCGGAATTTCTGCGGATTTTTCGCTTATTTCTTCAGTATATGGGCTGATTTTACTTGTCGTCGGGTCTACCGTGCTCGGGATCGGGAGCAAGTATTTTGCCGCTTGGTTTGCAGCTAAATCTTTTGGATATTCTAAAGCGGACCAGGGAATTCTTTTCGGGTATTCTTCCAACTACTCCGTTTTTTCTATCTCGATCATATCCGTTGCAGGCAGCTTGGGGCTTTTGAATCAGCCTCTGGTTACAGGTGCAATTCTCCTCGTTATCCTTTCGAGCATTCTTGCATCTGTTGCTGCGAGGAACTCCGAGTCCGCAATTCTGCCCAGCAGCCCTTCAGTTGCAATTCCTCCACAAGGCAGCAGTCATGGCAATCGCGTGTTGGTTGCTCTCTCCAAGCCGACAACAGCCCAGGCTCTTATGGATCTGGGAATTACATTACGGGGCGCCGATGCAACCACTCCGATTTTTCCACTTGCTGTTGTTTCTAACGATCCAGCAAGCGAAAGCGAAAGCAGACAGTATGCAGAAAACATGTTGGCTGGGGCTGTAATGCAAGGAGCGGCGTCTCAGGTGCCGGTAATTCCGATCTCTCAGAGTTCGGTTAACGTTGCAAAAGGTATTCTGGACGCAGCTGCCGAACAGGATGCGAACGTCATCATCATCGGATGGAATAAGTCTCCTCGGCTATCCAACGCGTTTTTTGGTTCGGTCATAGACCAAGTTATCTCAAGTGGGAATCAAATGGTTGTGGTAGCCAGAACTGTCGAACGCTTAACGGCGTCTCATATCATTATGGTTGTTCCACCCCTGTGTGAACAACACCCTGGCTTTGGGGTCACTGTAAGGTCCCTCAGCGCACTCGTACGAAAGAATCAGGCCAAGGCTGCCCTACTTACGCTTCAGGGCTATGGGTCGATTCTCACGAAGTCGCTGAAGGAGAATGGCTTTCTTGAACCAGTCCAAGTTCTGGAGATCGCTTCTTGGAAGGACATCAATCAAGGGATCAAACAGCTGCCGTCGGGCAAAAAATCCTTCGTGCTGTTGAGCGCGAGACCTTCGGAACCATCCTGGCATCCGGCGATCGAAAGGCTGCCACACAGGATAGGCGAAGAGTTCCCAGATTCAAATTTGCTCATGGTCTACTTTCCCAGTACTTCAAATCGGGAACAATCAAGTGAGGAAGCAGGCGCCTCGCCTCTCTCGGGCAGTAAGGATTACAGGGAGACTGAACAAGCAAGGCCTGTAGCGCAGGAAGACACGCTGGGCCCAGGCGCCCCTGCGCAAGATGCTTTGAAGATCCTTAAACGGGCAATTGCGAATGGAACGGTAAGAGTGAACATGGGGCACAGCGCAATCGCCGACGCAATTCTTGAGCTTGTGTCCGCGGCATTTCCCTTTGATCGAAAACTGGCGAACAGGTATGGAACGCGTCTTGCGGAGCTTGTTCAGCGCCAACCGATAGAGATTGAACCAGGAGTTATCTTGCTGCACGACAGGGTACCAGGCATTGAAGAACCAATTGTCTGTCTTGGTGCTCACCGGCAGGGTTTTAGAATTGCGCTCCTGGATAGGCCCGTCGAGGTGATTATTGTTCTTTTTGTGCCCGAGGACCAGCCGCACGAAAAGCATTTGGCCTTTTTGGGACAAATCGCCCACCTTCTTAAGGACCAAGGCCTGGCACAGCGTCTTTTGCATGCGGACAAACCTGAGGATATTCTATAGGTTTTGTCTGTCGGTCTGGCGAACCGTCGCTGAACCGTCGCTAAACCGTCGGATGATCACATTCATGGATGATTAGATTCATCAAAAACGAGGGCTCCTTCCTCATCCATGGCTATTGCTACCAGTTTGCAGCAGGAAGGAGCCCTCGAGAATTCTTGTTGCACTCTTCCAATACCAGCTCTATTACTTGTCCTCTTACTGGTTCTTTATCTACTGGTTCTTTATCAGAATAAACTCCACCCGTCGGTTCTTCCAGCGATTCTCCACATCGGTAAAGCTTACAACCGGCTGACTGGAGCCAAGCCCTTGCACACTGAGCCGCCTCGCATCCACGCCGTGCTGCACAAGCAAATTCTTGACTACCTCGGCCCGAGCTGTGGAGAGCGGGATTAACTCCTTTGTCTCCTCCGCCTGGATCTTCGCCTGCGAATAGCCTAACATCTTGCCTATATTGTTCCCGTGTCCCTCAATCCTAATACGATAGTCCGGGAACTTGTTGAGAATTTGTGCAATTCGCGCAATGACCTTTTCGTTTCGCTCAGTTATCTCACTCGGCAGTCCTACAAAATCGGCATAATTAGCCCTAAACACAATTGAAGGCACCTTTATTTTGAGCCTATCGCCGTCACGCATTACAAGCACATCTACTGCGACTATGCCGTTCACCGTCGTCACATTGCCAAGAGAGTCGTGTCCAACGAACTTGAAGGGATAGTCAGTGGCGGACTGCACGAGCTCACCCTTAGAGGACAAGCCATTCCACACGATTTTTGCAGGAGGTTGACCCGCGCCACTCCATTCTATGAAGAGCCGCTCAGAGCTGGGCGCCTCTGGGGACACCGACTCGACTACCGCCTCCTCCATGATATCGAGCTTCCAATCGACGAGGCTCGCCGCATTATCGACATTTATTCCAAAGGTCAACTCGTCGTCGACACCGTCTCCATCGGGACTGAAGTAGGCGGGACTTACAGAAATATCTACTTTTGGGGGATTTATATTGACAATTACTGGCTTGCTGGAGGCCGTTGCGATATCGCCCTTCAGATAATGTACTTCCAGCACGCCGACGTACTCATCCGGCACAACCTCTCCTCGCATATTGTGACCATCCCAGACGAGTCGAGCCGGAACATCGGATCCAACACCGGTAAAGTATCCCTGTTCAGTCCCCTTCTTATCCTTGAGCGAGAAGCGCCAGGATTCCACGCCCTCACGTTCTTCTACAACAATGCTAAAGGAAACATCATCTCTGACGCCGTCCCCGTTCGGCGAAATACCTGTGTCCGAAGCCGTGACATACACTCTCGGTTTTGTAATGTCGACACGTATGCCCGAGAGGGATGCAAAGCCCTTGTTGCCGGCAGCGTCCACCGAACTTACTTCGTAGCTGAATTGCCCTTCCTTGAGCTCGCCTGATGAATCTTTACCATCCCAGGAGACATCCTTGATGGTGTCTTTCCATGTCCATGTTCGCACAGTTACACCAGCGGAATTCTTAATCCTGCCAGTCCAATCGTCTCCAGGCTCAGATTTCTGGTGAATCACGAGCGCATCTTTGATGCCGTCACCGTTCGGCGAGAACAAGAGATAGTCAGCCGAAATATCGATCTTAGGCGCTACCGTGTCCAACTGGACAGGTGAGCTCACCAACTCGATACTGTCACCGTTGGAGTATTCAAGATGCAGCTTGGCAGCATATGTTCCATCTGGAACGGCAATGCCACCGCTCGTCCTGCCATCCCATGCATATTGATCCTTGATCTGGGTGGTCCCGCTCCACGCTGCCACCGGTGAACCCTGGAGATTACCTGCCGCCCTATACGTAAAGATCGCCAATTCGTAACTCGTTAGTGTATCGGGCTTAGGAACTTTCAGATTGATATAAAGTGTATCCTTGACGCCATCGCCGTTCGGGCTGAACGCCGTTTGGTCAAGACTTAACCGAACATCCTTCTTGGCTGCATCTACCTGAATCTGAAGCGGTACTATTGCAAAACTGTTGCCAGCGCTGTCTACAGAGCTCAAGGTGTAGGTATAGATACCATCGGGCACAAAGGCACCCGCAGCATCTCTGCCGTCCCAGGTAATCGATGTGAGTTCGTTGTCCCAGGACCAAGACTTCATCACCTTGTGTGTGGACGACAGAAGCTGAGCCTTCCATGAGTCTCCAGGCACCGAAATCTGTGTGATGGTGACTGTATCCGCCCGTCCGTCTCCATTCGGAGAGAAAATCGATCTGTCTAAAGACACTGTTGCCTGTGGAGCCACACGGTCCAGAATTAGCCGCGGTATCGTCTCGTTGAACAGATCGTCGTTCTTATACAAAACCGTCAATGTGGCTTTGTATGCACCATCTGGCACCGGTATACCGGCATCGCTCGTACCATCCCATACATAAGTCGTCGCAATATCGCTCGACCCTTTCCAACTTCGGACCGGCAACGCGGAAGATCCCGCTTCTGCAGCGTAGATGTTCAATTCAAAGTGCTTGACCCGTTCTGGATACTGTGCCGCAACTCCAAACTTGAGCTGATCGCGATTTGCATCTCCATTGGGACTAAACGCAAGCTGATCCGCATCAAAACGAACTGCTTTTTTCTCGGTCTCCACCGTGACATTGAGAGCGCTGCTCTTTGTACTGTTCCCTGCACTGTCTGTAGATTCGACGGTATAGCTATAAGTGCCATCTTTGACGAGGACGCCATTCTCATCCTTGCCATCCCACACAAAATCCTTCGCTGTTCCTTTCCAGTTAAGGGTGCGAACCTTCTTGCCATCGGGTCCCACTATCGTTCCCGTCCAGTCGTCTCCCGGCTCGGAACTTTGATGGATGGTTACCGTATCAGAACGTCCGTCTCCGTTCGGCGATATAATCGTCGTATCTGCGCTGACTTCGATCTTTGGGAATTTCCGGTCCAGCACAATACTGGAGGTTTGACTCTCTTCGTGGTCTCCGTTCAGGTAGTCTACCGCCATAGATGCCGCGTAACGCCCGTCGGGAACCTGTACTCCTGCGTCTGTCTCACCTCCCCACACAAACTTCGCTGGAACTGCGCCGTTGCCCTGCCACGTACGTACAGGACGCATCGCATTCGTGCCCTCCAGTGCAAGAATCTGCACTTTGTACTGCTGCACCCGCTCCTGTGCCTGTACTGTTGAAATCAGTGTCAATGAATCCCTGACGCCATCACCATTCGGGCTAAATGCCTTGAGGTCGGCCTCCAATCTGACAACTTTTTTCTCAGTTTCGACATTCACAACAATTGGTCCAGACGAATAACTGTTCTCGGCTCTATCAACCGAAGAAAGCTCATAGGTGTACGTCCCGTCAGGTACAAGAGCCATGCTTTCGTCTTTGCCATCCCACACCAGAGAAGGAAGAGAATCTATCCACGACCAACGTCGTACCACTTCACCCTGCACATTCTTTAGTGTCCCAACCCACTGGTCTCCTGCACTGAGAGCCTTTTGAGTAAATGTCACCGTATCCAAGACCCCGTCTCCATTCGGAGAGAACAGCGTTGCAGACGCAACTACGGTCGCTTTGGGAATAACTCGATCCACTATGATCGGTCCCAGCGACGCAGATGCTTCGTCGCCGTTTGGATAATTCACGGTCAGCTGAGCAACATATTCGCCATCCGGAACATCGATACCAGCATCTGAACTGCCATTCCATTCGAATTTCTGCTGCAGTGGAGCCGCCCCGCGCCATGACTTTACCGCCTGCACGGTGCCCACTTTTGTTTCATCCTGTTTGGCAACAATTGCGAGTATCCAGGAAGCCACGTTACCGGGCACGGTTGCCGAAGTATTGAATACGAGCGTATCCCTCTTGCCGTCACCATTGGGACTAAACGCAAGGAACTCGGCGCCGAGCGAAGCCACCTTCTTTTGAGTGTCGACTGTGAGAGTGATGTCGTTCGAGGCAAAGGCGTTTCCTGCCGCATCTGTGGATTTGAGCCGGTAGATGTAACTGCCGTCAGGGACGACAAAACCGGAATCGTTCTTGCCATCCCAACGGATATCTTGCGGGACACCGTTAAAATTCCAAGACCGTACTGCTTTGCCAGACGAATCAAGGATTTGGGCTTTCCAAAGATCTTCCGGGGATCCCGTCTGGGAGATGAGCACGACTTGTTGATCTTCGCGACCCATCGGGTTGAAAATCGTCTTATTCACGGAAACCTGTGCCTGAGGATAGGTCCTATCCAAAATGATAACGTTTGAGAAAGCTTCGCTTTGGTATCCATTAATCCATGAAGCCCAGATTGTAGCTTTGTACTTGCCTTCAACAAGATCCAAGCCTGCATTATTCTTACCAACAAAAACGAACTGCTCCGGTATTGGATCGACCGTGCCGGTCGAAGCATTTTGAGTGCCGAAGGTCCAGACTTCGGAGCCAGACTGCTGGTCTAAAAGCGCAAATTTCCACGCGACTAAAGCATCCTTAAGGTCCAGCACCGGCTTGAAGGTAAGATCGTCAGCGACACCATCACCGTTGGGGCTAAAGGCATCTCTATTTGTAATAAGCGACAAGGCAGGCTTTCTTGTGTCAACATTGACAGGAAGTGAAACCGTAGAAAAACTGTTACCCGCGCGATCGACCGCAAAAACGTAAACTTCATACTCGCCATCTGGCACAGTCTTGCCTTGATCGTCCTTCCCGTCCCACTCAAACGCCATGGGAAGCTTTTGACTGAATTGGCGAACTACGAACTCGTTCTTGCCCTTGCTTCTAACTATAAGGTTCCAAGTGTCCTCTTCTGACGAGGAAAAAACGAAGGAATAACTGTCTTTATGTCCATCACCGTCTGGACTAAAAATCCTCGCCGTGTCCTGTAAGCGAATCGTGGCCGATGGCGGCGTATCATCGATATAGAAGTTATCCGAGAGCTTTTGTGGTGTGTAGCCATTCCTGTAACTCAGGTCTATACCAGCCTCGTACATACCATCAGGCAGACTCCTGCCCTGGGAATCCAAACCTGAAAACACGTAACTCTGCTGGGGCAAATTGCTTGCCGTGCCAGAGGCGGCCCATACTTCTTTCTTCTCTGAATTCAGAACGTAGATTCGCCAGCTTTCAAGCCCTATTGTAGATTCGATTGAGGGAATCAGGTGCAATGTATCTTTTATTCCATCGTTGTTTGGGCTCATGACGGTGTCGTCTGTGGCGATGGACACTTGTGGGCGACTCGTGTCCACCGTAATCCCAGCCACTGTGCTCTCTATAACGTTTCCAGCCTCATCCTTGGTGACGAGGCTGACGGAATAGACACCATCAGGTACACGCGTACCATCGTCTGCAGTACCATCCCAGGTAAAATCACGAGGCGCACTTCGGTCTTTGTATTCCTGCGTTCTTACCGCTTGGCCTGCACTGTCTCGAATCACGACCTGCCAGTCATTCTCTACAGAGCCGGTGTTGCGGAAGGCATAGGTATCCTTGCTGTTGTCGCCATCCGGACTAAAGATCATGCTGGTATCCAAGGGTCTGGCACTCGCTTGTGGCGCCTTGTTGTCTACCACTACGGTCATGCAACTCTGGTAATCCAGGTTGACGTTCCCGTTATCGTCCCAAGCAATAAGGCTGATCGTGTAAGGTCCGTCGGGCACACTCCTGCCCTCGTCATCATGGCCGTCCCAAACGATGGTGTCTGGAACTTCGACACTCTTGAGCTTATATGAAAGTGCATCCCCAAGAGTTTTCAGGTTTGTTATTTTTTCCGGCTTATCGTGCGACGCACCAAACGTTCTTACGGTTTTTCCTGAGGACTTGTCCTCTATCGTCAACTTCCAGCCCAAAATGTACCGCTCGTCAGTAATGGAGAGGGGAATCTCCAGACTGTCTTGTCTGCCATCCCCATTGGGAGAAATATATGCAACACCACGGAATGGCACCGGCAAACTAACCTTAATAACAGGGGGATTCTTGTCTACTTTTCCAAAACTTATGTTGGCACCGGCACTTATACCATATAAGGAATCATAAAGCGGAGCGGCTGTTGCAGACAAAGAAGCTGAACTGGCGGCGTTACTAAGCGGAATTCGGCCTGAAAGGCCAAGCGTCGGTAGTATACTGCGACCAGAACTTGCCTGTAGGTCTTTGAGGCCCGCGGACCATCCCAGTCTAAGCGTGAGTACCTGTCGATATTCGAGCCCAAGGCTAATCGATCCATTGAGGTCTGCAAAACCAGGAGTCCAAAGATCCATCCCTGCATCGATATTCCAGTTATAAGTCTCAACCAAATAGCCACGCGCTCCAAGGCCGAGTGTAAATGTGGCGGGATATGCACTGGACGCACCACCAAGCATTCCTGAGGGATACGGCGAGGACATATAACCTTTCCCCATATTGAGTAAGGCAAGACCTACGCGTGCGTCCTTTAAACCGCCAACATCTCCAAGCAAGCGAATCGCACCAAGATCGGCCCCGAGCCCCCACGCTGAGACATTGTTGTTACTGCCAAGGCTGACGTGCACGGCGGTGCCAAGGTACAGATCAGGTAAGAGAGCTTTTGAGAAATTAACGTTGAATGTTCCAAAGCTGCCAAGAGGCATACTGCTCATTGTCGCTGGAGCGGAGAAGACTTGCGCACTTGCACCCCACACCCCAAAAGGAACTGGACTAGAAAATGCGACGCTGCCTGCAGAACCAAAACCTTGGGTTCCTGCGCCGAAATCTGTAAGCCCCGTATAACTAGCTTGCACCGTGTATAGTTGGGATCCTGCCTGGGCCGCAGGGTTCATCAGGGTTGCCCAGGGGCCGTCCAGACCAGTTACGGTAAATGCACTAGACAGGCCCCAAGGAGAATAGACCGAGGGGAGGAATATGGCTCCCTTTGCAGGATCGTATCCAAACGCCGATCCCAAAGCCAGGAAGAGTACGCCGACTACAATGAGCCATTTATGGAGCCATCTATGCTTGGAAAAGGACATGGGTCCCCCCTTCTACGTCTATAGCAAGAATCAGGACAATAGTCATCACCATTTAGATATCACGCAAGGGGTAAAATGACTATTCCTACTTAAGACTATCGGCAAGAAAAGAGAACTTTTTGATAAAGCTAAAACTCAACTAACCACTATTGATAAATGATGAGACTTGGCCGCGGATCAAGGCCCATCACCTCGGCAGGCGACAAAAGAGGAGAATCATACCCAGCCAAAGGGAAATCTGACTTAAAAAACAGCTTGAATCCTTTTACAGGCATGTTGGTGGCCTCAGAATTCATGGCGTAGGTATTGCGCTTAAGCGCAGGGCTTCCAAAACCGTCCGCAGTATGCACAAGAAGCACACGGTCGAAGGTGGCCTTTACAGTCTGGCGGCCTGTTATCATTTTTTGATGAAACTGGTGCACAACGAGCATTCGGACGCCAGGTATATTGTGTTGTATGATGTAGTCCTGCATCACCTGTTGGGCTTCGTTGAGTTCCGCAGCTGTTATCGAACCTATTTCTTTCATTGGATTCAACGTACGCCATTCAGGATCTATCGCCAGATGGACATTGGGATATTGAAGAAAAGGCAGGATTTTTTCCATTGACTCGCGAACCGAGTACTTGCCGATCTGATGATCGACAAAGACAATCATACCCTGCGACTGCGCGTACTCGATATACTGTTTGAGCACCGAGTCGTCCAGATAGCCGATTTCGCCTTTCGGCCAGCAGGTGCCATAGATTATGTAGAAAGCGGGTATGGCGCCATCTGGACCATTCACCGCGTCGTACTGTCGTGCATAATCCTTTACCATTCTCGCGATCTCTTCTTTGGGATAGAGACCAAGAATCCCCATTTGCTTTGAGAAAGGATGGCCATAAAAAGCTACGACGGTGTTATTGGCAAGTAAGGGAATCCTGTCAGAGGAGAAAAGCCTTTGACCAGGTTGGGGTTGACGTTCCACTGTCTGCGGCATTTGCGAAAGTGAGGCTTTGGTAAAAAGCGCGGGAAAGAGTCGATACGGCTGCGCCCCGTCTGCTTCAACCCTAGAACCGAGAACCATCACACCAAGCATCAAAACAAAACCTGTCACCCGAACTTTGAGGTATCTTTTATTGCTGTTCATCGAATCCCCTGACAAAACCGCCCGCGCCGTGCCACACAAAGGCCACTGGCCTGCGGCATGAATCTACTCGCACAATGCCTAGTAAAAATATCGACAGGCAGCTTCTAGACCTTGAGTACTTGAAAAACACTTAGTTCTCCGCGAATCGCCGCGCAGTTGCTTGTGCTGCCTTAAAACCTTGGAAGCTTTGGCCACACATACAAAGGGCCGCCCTCGAAAAGCTTTCGAAGACGGCCCTTATGCTATCCAAACCACATACGGTCCGGATATCGAAATCCTGATCAACGTAAATCAGACGTATTTTTCGACCTTGCCCGCCTTAAGACATTTTGCACAAACTTTGACCTTTTTTACGGTGCCATCACTCTTAGTTCTGATCTCGATCAGGTTGGGAAGCCACGTTCTTCTAGTTTTATTCTTGGCATGAGATACTTTATTTCCGGCCAATGGGCCTTTTCCACAAATCTCGCATACTCTGGACATATTTGGTCTCCACAGAAAATAGTGTCGGCATTATACAAGGCACGCATCATTGTGTAAAGTCCTACCGAAACGTGCCCCTAGACCAGACAAATCAAACGGTCTTCGGGCACCAGGCAAACGTGCCTACTAAGATGGCTTGGAACAAGGCCTAGAAACAAGCCAAACCTCAGTGTTGCAGGTTCTGTCCGGCCATAAGTTTTGCCATCGCACCCTTGTTTTTTGTGAGCTTTTTCATCATGGTACGCGACTTTTCAAACTTCTTGAGAAGTCGGTTAACTTCTGAAACCGAGGTACCGGACCCTTTTGCTATTCGGCTGCGCCTGGAAGGCCCAATAATAAGGTAGTTCTGCCGCTCTTTTTTTGTCATAGAACGCAAGATTGCCTCTTCTGCCGAAAGCGCCGCCCTATCTATCTGATCCTCATCCACCTGGCCCGCCAATCCAGGGATCATGTCGATAATGCTCTTGGTGGATCCCATTTTTTTCATTTTCTCGAGCTGATCGAGGTAGTCTTCCAGTGTAAAGTTTTCCTGAGCGAGTTTGCGCTGAAGCTCTTCTGCTTCTTTTTCGTCGTAGACGGTTTGCGCTTTTTCTACGAGCGAAACAATATCGCCCATGCCGAGGATTCGCGATGCCACTCGGTCCGGATGGAAAGGTTCAAGGCCGTCCGGTTTTTCAGACGTACCGACGAACTTGATGGGCACGCCAGTCACAGACTTAAGCGAAAGTGCGGCGCCGCCTCTTGTGTCCGAGTCGAACTTGCTCAAGATAACGCCGGTGAGCCCAATTCTCTCGTTGAAGGTCTTGGCTATGTCGACCGCCGTTTGCCCGGTCATTGCATCGGCAACGAGCAGGGATTCTACGGGTTTGACAGCACTTTTTATACGCGACAGCTCATCCATAAGGGCATCGTCGATCTGTAAACGGCCAGCCGTATCTACAATGACGGTGTCGAAGGATTCGCGCTTTGCCCGTGCAAGAGCCGATTGGGCAACACGGACTGAATCTTTGGTCTCCTCGGTGTAGACAGGGACGCCGACTTGCTGCCCAAGTACGACAAGCTGCTCTACAGCGGCGGGCCGTACGAGATCGCAGGCTACGAGCATTACTTTGCGGCCCTTGCCTTTGAGATAGTATCCCAATTTGGCCGCAGTAGTAGTCTTTCCAGAGCCTTGCAAACCGAGTAAGAGGACCACACTTACGGTATCCGGCCCCTTGAGCTCGAGTTCTTGCTTTTCGTCGCCCAAGAGCGCCACCAGTTTGTCATTGACAATCTTGATAAACTGCTGGCCAGGGCTTACAGAGCGCAGAACTTTTTCGCCCTTGGCTTCTTCTATAGTAGAATTGACGAAGCGCCGCACGACGCGAACATTGACGTCGGCTTCCAGCAACGCCATCTTGATCTTTTCTACGGCATCATCGATGTTTTTTTCGGTGATTGTCGATTTTCCGCTAATATCGCGAAAGATATCTGAAAATTTCCCTGAGATTTTTTCCAACATTTCTTATTCCGCCTGTCCGTCTTTTCAATAATCTATAAGTAAATTGTCAAGAAACACGCAAAGTTACGCATTGGTAAAGCTGCCCTGCAGCCCTATTTCGGGTGCAACAGTGCGCAAGGCCAGAATCGTTTGGCCAATCACTTCATCCAGCGGAAGCCCAAGTAAGCTTGCGCCTTTTTCTATTACATCACGCCGCACCCCTGCCGCAAAGGCTGCACTTCCCCATTTTTTCCGTACTGACTTGACCTCCAGGTCCAGCACGCTCCGTGAAGGCCGTACGTAGGCACAGGCTGTGATGAAGCCTGTAAGCTCGTCGACGGTAAAAAGTACCTTCTCCATGGTGCACTTAGGCTCGACATCGGTGCATAGTCCCCAGCCATGACTTTCCACCGCGTGGATAAAGGCTTCGTCGAAGCCGGCTTCCTGCAGCATCTGCCGCGCGTGCCTTAGGTGCTCTTCAGGATACTTCTGATAATCGATGTCGTGAAGCAGGCCGACCATGCCCCAATACTCGACATCTTCCCCATAGAGAGCGGCAAAATGTCGCATGGCCGCCTCGACTTCCAGAGCATGGCGCAAAAGCGACTCGTCGTCGTTATATTTTTCCCAAAGTGTGAGAGCCGAATTCCTGTCCATGGTTATGAATCTCCATCTCCACTATTTGTAAAATGAGACTTAAAGTCTTGGACTTAAAGTATTGGCAGTATAGCGCACAATCCCGGGCTTGTTCCAGTTATTCCAACGTTAAGCTTATCTTCATGCCTGGTGTAACCGTAGTACCTGGCACAGGGTCTTGCGTCTTAACGTATCCATTGCCGGTTACCGTGACCATTATGTCCTTTCGTGCAAGCAATGGAATGAGCGCCTGCTTCGGGTACCCGGTCAGATCGGGCATCTGGGAGCCGATCTGGGCTTCTTGTTGTTCTGGCAAGCTGACGACATTGCTGTGGGTGATTAAAGGAGAGTTCTCCCTGTCAATATCTATGCACGAGAGAACCGCTTCTGTCGCCTCGCGCAATACAGGGGCAGCGATTTGCCCACCAAGATATGATGCGCCTTTTGGTTTTACAATAACAATATAGACAACGATTTTTGGATCCTCAATAGGGAAAATACCGAGCGTACTAGCTATATAATCTGTGTCCGAATAGGCGTGAGTGTGCGGATCGATCATCTGGGCCGTTCCAGTCTTTACGCCCATGCGCAAATCCTTGACCTTGGCTCGCCAACCTGTACCCTCCATGCTGGAAACGGTCTCAAGAGCCGCAAGCATTTGTTTCGCTGTCTGTTCGGAGACGACTCGCCGGACCTGTTCGGGGCCATGGTTATAAAGCAAGTCCCCGTCTGCACTTTCGATTCTCTTTACCGTCGTAGGTCTTAGTAAAATTCCACCATTTGCTACCGCCGATGCTGCCGTTATCATTTGAAGGGCCGTAACGGTGACTTCCTGGCCAATCGCGATGGTCGGTTTGGACCTTGCCGACCACCTTTCCGGAGGCTTTAGTGAGCCGGGATTCTCGCCTGAAAGGCCTACCCCGGTCTTGGAACCAAAACCAAATGCTTTGAGTCGTTCGTAAAGATCGGTTTCGGAAATCCTGTCGGACGCGTAGCCAACACCCGCATTGCTGCTGTGTGCCAAGATGCCTGCCATATTCTGCTTGCCATACACGCCCAGGTCCTTGATCACAATCTTCTGGCCATTGGGAAGAGTTCTTCTGTAAGATCCGTCGCAATCGAAGATAGTATCAGGTGTTATCGCTCCAGTGTCCAAAATTGAAGCCATTGAGAAAATCTTAAACACCGAACCTGGCTCGTAGGACGACAGACTGATGTTGTCCCGCCTTGTCTTTTCATCGGCGTCCATGTAGGAATTGAGGTCGAAACCCGGCTCTGCCACGTAGGCCAAGATTTCGGCGGACTTAACATCCATCACGAGCCCCATCACATTTTCTGCTTTATTGTCGGCCAGCGCTTTGCGGGCGATATCTTCAATCATGAATTGCAAGTTTGCATCGATCGTCAGGGTAACGGTGTTGCCTTTTGGTGTCTTCTGCGTGGAGATCGTTGAATAGTCTTCGGTCACTCTGGTTTTGCGAGGCTTTGGACTTAAGTCTTCATCGTATTTTATTTCTATACCATCCAATCCCTTATTGCCTTCCCCTGTGAAGCCGACAAGATGCGATGCCAGCTCTCCCTCTGGGTAAAGGCGGCCAGAAATCTCGTCAACCTGCACTCCTTTGAATTTGCCTTGTGTCTGGGCATCTAAGACCGGCTGGACCTGTTCGGCGGTACATCTTTTTGCAATATAGAAATAGTTCTGGCTGCCATCGTGGTATTTAGCTTCGATTTCCTGCGGGGAAATACCCAGCATTTTGGCTAGCTCAGGAATTTCACCCACAAAGGTGTCAGGTTTGGTGTTAGGACGCCAGATAGAGACATTGTACTTTGGCACATCCATGGCGAGCACGTGCCCGTTTCTGTCGACTATTTGCCCCCGCTCACCACTTAAGTCTTGCTGAGCAAAGTTCTTGTCGTCATGGGCAAGCGCAAGCTGAAAGTATCTGGCCACAATAAGACCGGCGAAAATGGCAATTATTGCCAAAAATGAGATCAACCTGCCGTTCTTTTTGCTCATGCCTGTTTCCGTTTTTTGTTATGGTAGCTTTATGACGCTTCCTAGTATATTAGACATCGGCACAGGTCCAAATTCTCTTGAGTCCACAGACTCGGAATTATTATCGCCTAACAGAAAAATTCCCGTTTGCTGGTCGAGCACAAGCGGCTCTTGAATCCAGACCCTTTTTATTATTGTGGACTCCGAGCCTGGCTTGAAAGCGACCACGATATCGCGATTTCTGGGCATCCTCCAAAGGATAAGATAGCCTCCAAAAGGGTTTCGCAGGCCGTATGCTGCCTTGAACACAAGCACGATATCACCTTCGACAAGAGAAGGAAGCATAGACTTCCCGTGGACTTGAGCTACATCTAGGACAAATGTCTTGGTAATAAAAAGAATTAAGATTACTCCTAAGATAATGCCGATAATTTCCCAATCGTCATTTTTTGTTAGTTTTGCAAATCTGAACTTTTTGCCCTTGTGGCGGTCTTGCTTCTGCGACATACTACTTATGTATCGGTTCTTTTGTGCCGATACTGATAAAATCTATGGAAAGCATCACCGATACAGGCAGATCAGAATTCGCACACCAGGATACTATTCTTCCAAAGCCATTTGTGAGCATCCTTGACGGGAGCACCATAGGTAGAGCTCGAGGTGGAAAACCGAGCCGACGTACATTGGCAAAAAAAGCGCAGCGGCAAGTACATTTATTCAAAAGCAATTTCACAAAGAGCCTTGCAAGAAAGCCCCAGAGAAGCTACGAAGGCAAGTCCCCTTCCCAGAGAAATGGAAAACCTGGTCCTAAGACACAGATTCTGGACGCAGTGGTTTCCATAGCGCCGACAGAGAAAACTCTTCCCTCCATCGACAGTCCGCATAAGTCGAACACGATTATCAGGCGTCTCAAAATACCCGTGCGTCTCAAGGCAGTACCAAGAATTCCGTATTTCGCCGTTATTCTTGTGGCGGTCGTCTTCTTTGGATTTGCGGGCACAAAAATGTTTACAGGAGCTTCAAATTTTCCCGTATCGTCGGAAAAACTGATTCTGCCAGACGAGGATTCGGTCCAAGCAGCGCTCCTTGCATATCTCGAGCCTGACGATGGAGCGGATGCAGAAGCTGCGGTCGGCAATCTGCCTCCGGTTCCCGTCTCTCTCAAAATGAGCACGTATACGGTTCGAACGGGAGATACAATAGATAGAATTGCAAAACGATTTGGCCTCAGACAAGACACCTTGGTCTCGATGAATAATCTGCAAGGGCCACAGTCAGTCAAGCCAGGCATTCAACTAAGAATCCCGAATATGGACGGTATTTCGCACAAGGTGCGAAAAGGTGACAGCCTATTGTCGATTGCAAAAACGTACGGAGCAGACATCACCCGTCTTGTGGACGCGAATAACTTAGAAGATGGAACCATAACTGTGGGTCAAAGTCTATTCATACCTAATGCACGGCTTGCCTCGGCGACCATGCAGAACTTCTATAGCGTTAACTTTGTATGGCCGGTGCGCGGGCCTATCTCTTCTCCGTTCGGCTATAGATCCAACCCATTTACAGGACTTCGGACCTACCATTCGGCCCTCGACATTGCAATACCGTTGGGCACGAAAGTTAAGGCAACCAGGGCCGGTACCGTTGCTGATACGGGTTACAACAGCGTTTTCGGAAATTACATCATCCTAAAGCATTCGAACGGATACCAGTCGCTTTACGGTCACCTGAGTACGATCGGTGTTCGTGAAGGCCAGAGTGTAGACCAAGGCGCCGTAATCGGCAATTCAGGGAACACGGGAGAGAGCACTGGCCCTCATCTACATTTTAGTATTTTCCAAAATGGAAAAGCCCTGGATCCGCGTAAGTTTCTAAAGTAAAAGATACACCTCGACTCTTTATATTGTATTCTTTTGTAGACCTTTTGGTTCCTCACCATAACCTGCCCGAGAAAATCGGTTTGTGTATAATATTACGCTGACGTTAGATATAAATTTATTCTAATTAATCACTATCTTGGCACGGAATTTGCTTCTACATAGCTGGAGGTTCATTCCATGTGCATCACGCAAGACTACGATGAAACTTTAGCTGCCTACTTTCGATCTATTCGCAAAATTAAGCTTCTTAGTAAAGAGGAAGAGGAAAACTTGGCGCGTCGCGTCGCGCAAGGAGACGAGAAGGCCCAGCAACGCCTCGTGGAGGCCAATCTCAGGCTGGTGGTGCGCGTGGCGCGCTCTATGTGGAACCCTGGTTTGTCATTAACTTTGGCTGATATGATTCAAGAGGGAAATATCGGGCTGATGAAAGCTGTCCAAAAATTCGATGGCACCAGGAATATTCGTTTTTCAACCTATGCCGTGTGGTGGATACGGCAGGCTATTAGTCGTGCACTAATTAATACAGGAAGAACCATCCGCCTTCCGCATCGAAAGGAGCAGTTAATAAAAAAAATACATGCTGAAAACAATGTATTGAGGCAAAGTCTAAAACGCAATCCAACTCGGTCAGAGCTTTCTATGCGCGTCGGATTGTCTGAAAGCAAGCTTGAGGAGATTCTATCCTTCTCGGCGCAGGTTGTGGGATTGGACTTTCATGGCGAAAACGAGATGGATGAAGTTGTTGAGCCCTTCGGAGTGCTCGATACGTACGAGGACTTTAGCTATGCTCCAGAGCGCGCGTTCGATCAGACAATACTGAAGGAGCAGGCTCAAGTGCTTCTATTGAAATTGCCCGAGAAGGAACGCTATGTGTTGGAGCAGCGCTTTGAATTCAATGGGAAAACACGACAATCGCTCAAGAAAATGAGTAAAGAGATGCATGTTTCGCCCGAAACAGTTCGACTCATTGAAAAACGAGCACTCAAGGCGCTGAAAAACGAGGCAGAAAAAGGCTACCTTTGTCTGACGGCTTAAGGATCATGACCGCTTAAGGGGCCTTCCGGCTTTTGCGTGTGGCTTTTGCGTGTGGACGTTGTCCGGAATTCGAATTTGTAGAATTCTTCTGGGGATTGCTACGCAGTACGACCGCCTCCTTTGTATTGCGTAGCGAGCCCTTCTTCCGTTAGGATTACCTGCAGGATTACAGCGTGCGTTCAAAAAAGACAAAAAAAGAAGTGCAACCTCATCGTTTTGGTAGACACCCCGGTGTCTTTTGGGGAAGCTTGTGCCTCATTGTCGCCTGTGTTTTTTCTCTTGTCCAATGCCAATGCTCAAGAGAGGCATCCTCGACCGTCCCAGCCACAAGCACGACGATTTGGCCTTATGGCCAGCCTGAATATCAGATTGAAGTACCGGAAGGCTATGAAGGCCTTCTGCCGGCATCTGGCACCCTTTCTGATGACAGCACTACCACTCAATCTGCGCCTGCTGGCAACAGCACGGAGTCTTCTGAGCCTGCACAACAACCTGAAGAAATTCCTCAAAAACAAGGCGAGAGAGTGCCCATAGCCAAGGCCAATCCTGCACGGAACCAACGAGAAGATACGACAGAAGTAGCATCGACTCATCCAACGCTCATAATCGTCATTGACGATGTCGGTTACAATCTGAAAGAACTCGAGCCATTTCTGAAGCTCCCCTTCCCGATCACTGTTGCCGTACTTCCACAGGTGGATCATACGAAAGAGGCTGCTCAGGCAGCAAAGGCAGCAGGCAAAGAGGTGATTCTGCACCAGCCTATGCAGGCCTTGGGCGGCAATAACCCTGGCCCTGGCGCAATTTATGTGGATTCAAACGAAGAAACCGTGCGAGACACCGTGACGAAAAACCTGGACGAAATCCCAGAGGCCGTCGGCATGAATAACCACATGGGTTCGGCCGTCACAAGAGACTCGAAGGTTATGCACATTGTACTCGATATTGCAAAAAGTCGTGGCATTTATTATCTTGATTCTCTCACGACCTCTGATACGGTTACCGCATCGATCTGTCGTGAGTTATCCATGCCCTATTGGGAGCGAGACGTGTTCCTAGACAACAAAGGCGACAGGAAGTCGATCAGGGCCGCTGTAGAAGAAGGCAAGAAGATCGCATCGTCGCATGGCGCAGCCGTGCTCATAGGCCATGTATGGTCAGCGGAGCTTGCGCAAACCCTCATGGACATTTATTCCGAGCTTGTGGACGAAGGCTATTCGCTTTCCACAATTTCGCACTATATGCTCGAACAGTCCAAAGCCGGAGAAAAAGAAAATGCTCGTCCTGGGGATTGAATCCTCCTGCGACGAATTCGCGGCAGCCGTCGTGCAGGATGGCAGGTCGATTCTTTCTAATATCATAAAAACCCAGATACCTTTTCACGCGCAGTACTGGGGAGTCGTGCCGGAAGTGGCAAGCAGGCTCCATACTCAATGGGCATATGGCATTGTGCGTATGAGCCTGGAACAGGCTGGCTTAAGGCCCGAACAACTCGACGGCATCGCAGCGACGTTTGAACCAGGCCTGATAGGCTCCCTCGCTGTAGGGCTGTCGTTTGGCAAAGCCATGGCTTTTTCCCTGCATAAGCCCTTTAAGGGCATCAACCACATGTTGGCGCATCTTTACGCACCCCAACTTGAGACACCGATCGCGTATCCATTTCTCGGGCTTCTGGTTTCTGGCGGGCACACGATTATCTGCCGCGCAGATGCTTTTGACGACATTACTGTTTTGGGAACGACTATAGACGATGCCGTGGGCGAGGCCTTCGACAAAGTCGCAAAGTACTACGGTTTTGGCTATCCGGGCGGACAGATAATCGACGAACTGGCCGAAAAAGGAGACCCCGACGCTTTTGCCTTTCCTCCTCCTTCACTCCACAAGGGAGAACACCGCTACGATGTCTCGTATTCGGGTTTGAAGACCGCCGTGATCCATCATCTGGACAATTATCGGGTTGGCAACGCCAAAGCTTCGCCTGAGAACATCGCCGCGTCCTTTAGGAAAGCGGCCATCGATTTACTGCTTTCACGTTTGTACCGTGCAGTAAAAGATACAGGTATTACGCGCATCGTTGCTGGTGGCGGCGTCGCTGCTAATTCATACTTGCGCAGGCAAATAGCTTTAAGAACTGACCTCGACGTACATTTCCCCGCATTGCAACTGTGTGGGGACAACGGAGCGATGGTAGCGGGGCTCGCGTATCACTATCTGGCCCGAGGCGAGACGGATCCGTTATCGCTCGCGCCGCAGTCCCGCATTCCCGTCTACAAGAGGAGCTTAGGACAATGAACAACGACCAAAAAGCGCCAGCAAACGAAAACGCGCCGGCAAACGAAGCGCGGAGTGTGCAGGACCGCGAAGCGATGCGTGCAGCTGCAAAGACTGCCATTCTTTCCTGTCTTGCAATGAAAAAGGGCGAACGTTTGCTCATTATAAGTAATCCGGAGACCGAGCAAGAAGAAATCGCGCGAGTCGTGCACGAAGTTGCGCAGGAAAATGAGATCAATTCCACGCTTGTGTTACAGCCAGTAAAGACACAGGCTGACTTTGCTGAAGATTATGTCATAGACGCAATCGCTCAAGAGCCGGATGCAGTGGCGTCCATTTCCACAGAAAAACTCGGCAAGGACAAAAAAGGACTGGAGCAGCCATATCGACTCGCACCGACGCAAAACGAACGAGACGAGCAAGACGAGAACAAGGGCGACACCCCAGCAGTTCCCGATCCCAGGGCAAAGACCTACGACCATATTTTCGATTTTCTGTTGAGCGGAAAGAAAACAATACGTTCATTCTGGTCGCCAGGCATTACTGCCGACATGTTTGCTCGCACTGTCGATATCGATTGTACCTTGATGCGTCAGCAGGCCAGGGCCCTCAAGAAACTGATAGACGAAGCCTCCTTCTTGATGATCCAGGCGCCGGGCGGTACAGACATTGTCTTGAGTGTGGAAGGGCGTCAGACTTTTATGGACGACGGGGACTTTGGAAGACCTGGCCGCGGCGGAAACCTTCCCGCAGGCGAGGTGTTCGTCTCTCCTGCGCTTAAGTCAGGCGAAGGCCACATCGTTTTCGACGGTTCCATCGCAGACATCGCCGGCGATATCGTTATAAGGGAGCCGATCGATTGTACGGTGGTGGGCGGTTTCGTGATGGAAGCAAAAGGTGGCGACGAAGCGGCACGGCTCGAGCGGGCCATGAAACACGGCATGGATATGGCTGCAGAACTCGCACGTAAAGGCAGGATGGCACCCGAAGAAGCGCTCCGCTATGCCACAAATAGCCGCCACCTCGGCGAACTCGGCATAGGGCTCAACGACATGGCGCGTATCGGGGGCAACATGCTCGAGGACGAAAAAGTCTACGGGACCTGCCACTTCGCGATCGGGGCCAATTACGACGATGACGCTCCCGCACTCATCCACCTGGACGGTCTTGTTAAGAGGCCGACCATCACTGCCCTGTTGCCTTCGGGGCAGGAGATCACCTTCATGCGCGATGGCCTTCTCGAGCTGCCAGACGACGACCTATTTTCTCTTAACGACTGATTACGCTATACTTTGGCCCATGGAACAGAAAAAGGCTTTACATTGGGCGGATCAAACCGCAGAAAAAATCATAGCCGAGTGGGGAGACCGAGAAAGCTATACCTGCGCTTCGGGGATTACCCCTTCGGGCACCGTGCATGTCGGCAACTTCCGTGAGATGATTTCGGTGGACCTCGTGGTACGCGCGCTTCGCGACCGAGGCAAAAAGGTGCGATTTATCTATAGCTGGGACGATTACGACGTATTTAGAAAAGTACCAGCCAACATGCCAAACCCGGAGATGCTCGAAAAATATCTGCGCTTCCCGATTACGATGGTTCCAGACCCATGGGGTCGGGACTCGTCCTATGCAAGGCACCATGAAGTGGATGTCGAGACCGTCCTGCCAAAGGTAGGAATTTATCCTGAATTTTTATATCAGGCCGAACGCTATCGTTCTGGAATGTATGCGCAAGGCATGCGCAAAGCGCTCGAAAACCGTGAACACCTCAAGACAATCCTGGATAAATATCGGGACGAGGACCACAAGATTCAGGGCGAATGGTGGCCGGTTTCTGTCTTCTGCTCAGCCTGCAATAGAGATACCACCGAGATTCTGGGCTGGGATGGTGACTGGGGCCTTCACTACCGCTGCGAAAGCTGTGGACACGAAGAAGTTGGCGATCTTCGCACCTTAAAAGGCGCCAAACTCGTCTGGCGTGTGGATTGGCCCATGCGCTGGGCTTTTGAAAAAGTGGATTTTGAGCCTGCTGGCAAGGATCACCACACTGAGGGTGGGTCGTTCGACACCTCTAAACACGTGGTGCGCGATGTCTATGGACGCAATCCGCCTGTTACGTTCCGCTACGATTTTATTGGCATAAAAGGCTCGCCTGGTAAGATGTCGTCGTCCAAGGGCAAAGTGGTCGACCTGCCAGACCTTTTGCGCGTGTATCAGCCTGAAGTGGTGCGCTATCTTTTTGCAGGCACAAGACCCAACACTGAATTTGTCATCAGCTTTGACTTGGATGTCATAAAGATCTACGAAGATTACGACAAGACCGAGCGAATCTACTGGGGAACGGAAAAAGCCAAGGATGAGGAAACTCGCGTGCGTGAGTCCC
>JBDKTP010000042.1:0-4659 GCA_039680115.1 Rectinema sp. | reverse complement strand
GGCCTTTTCCGGGAAGACCTCTATTTCAGGCTCAACGTATTCCCCATTCACGTACCCCCTTTACGCGAGCGCGGCGCTGACATTCTGCTTCTTGCCGACTATTTTGTGGAAAAATACAGTGCATTGCTCAAAGAGCCACTTGGGAAGCCCGTCAAGCGTATTTCAAGCCCGGCGCTTGACTTATTGATGATCTATCACTGGCCTGGCAATGTGCGTGAGCTGGAAAACTGCATCGAGCGCGCCGTCATTGTCAGCAACGATGGTGTGATTCACTCCTACACTCTTCCTCCGAGCCTGCAGTCTGCCACATCGACCGGTACCGAGCCCTCATCGACCCTTGATGGTTCTATCGCACGACTCGAAAAAGAAATGCTTGTTGAGGCGCTCAAAATCGAGCGTGGCAATTCGGCAAAGGCCGCGCAGCGCCTTGGTATAAAGGAACGTCGCTTCCGTTTGGCGCTGGAGCGCTACAACATCGACTATCGGACATTCCGCACTCCAAGACGGTTTTCTACAAAAATGTAACTTCGTTTCAAGAAAACTACAATTACGTAACTTTCAACATCGATTTGGTCTTGCTTACTCGGTTCTCACCATTGGCATTCCCAGTTTTGACGCTGGAATTCGTCAAGGAAG
This sequence comes from Rectinema sp., assembly GCA_039680115.1. Taxonomy (GTDB): domain Bacteria; phylum Spirochaetota; class Spirochaetia; order Treponematales; family Rectinemataceae; genus JAFIHQ01. The sequence continues at coordinate 4,023 of JBDKTP010000042.1, read as the reverse complement.
CCGTTCTTGTTGTCGTCAAACAACGCCACTTCGCCCCGCACTTCGCCCCCAAAAGCATCCTTAGCCGTGTAAAATCCTATTTATCTTGCAAGAGTTTTGGCAAGCATTCACATTTTGGCACGATTCTTGCTCATATTCTTCTCATTTAAGATTCTTCAATGTACGCTTTATTAGTCAGGAAGGAGCCTATTTACCTATGTACAGCGAAACAGGAACCGGTCACAGCACCGATGGTTTGGAGTTGTCCGATTATTATGGCACTCATTGCTTTTCCAATTCTGTCATGCGGGAGCGCTTGCCGCTTTCGATCTATCAGGAAATCCAACGCGTTCAGGCGGGCAAGAAGGAGCTCACCCTGGAAGTGGCGGAAGTTGTTGCCACCGCGATGCGCGAATGGGCAATGGAGCAGGGCGCTACCCACTATACCCACTGGTTCCATCCACTCTCTGGACTGACCGCAGAAAAACACGAATCATTCATTTCAACCTTGCCCGATGGTGGCGTAATCATGGAATTCTCCGGTAAGGAACTTGTTAAAGGCGAGTCCGACGCCTCGAGCCTGGCATCTGGCGGCCTGCGCGCAACTTTTGAGGCGCGCGGCTACACAGCATGGGATGTCACGAGCCCCGCATTCTTAAAGACCAATCCTTCAGGCCTGACGCTTTGCATTCCAACCGCCTACGTTTCTTACAACGGTGATGCCCTGGACAAGAAGGTGCCACTCTTGCGGTCCATGGACGCTCTCAGTAAAGTCGCCACTCGAATCCTGCGCCTTCTGGGTGAGCATGAGGTGGATCGAGTGTACCCCTGTATCGGACCAGAGCAAGAGTACTTTCTTGTCAATGCAGAACTCTTCAAGAAGCGGCCGGATCTCATTCTTACCGGGCGTACCGTCATGGGCTCGATGCCCGCAAAAGGTCAGGAGCTGCAGGACCACTACTACGGTGCGATCGAAGAAAAAGTCGCAGCATTTATGACCGAACTCAACGCTGAGCTCTGGTCCATGGGCGTTGCGGCCAAGACACAGCACAACGAGGTGGCGCCCAATCAGTTTGAAATAGCCTGTATCTATTCGCAGGCGAATATAGCCGCTGATGCAAATCAGCTCGTTATGGAAACCATACACAAGGTGGCCAATCGCCATGGCATGCAGGCGCTCTTGCACGAAAAGCCGTTCGACGGCATCAATGGCTCCGGCAAGCACATTAACTGGTCGCTTTCTACCAATACCGGTCTCAATCTGCTGGATCCGGCCAAAGCGCTCATGGAGAATGACCAGGTGGAGTCCTCGCGCGCCATGGCGCGATTTATCCTTTTTATGGCAGCAGTCATTCAGGCCGTGGACACCCGGGCAGGGCTTTTGCGGGCTTCGGCGTCCACTGCGGGCAACGACAGGCGCCTGGGCGGGCACGAGGCGCCGCCGAGCATAATCTCGGTCTTTTTGGGCGACCCCCTGACGAAGCTTTTCGATTCGCTCTCAAATGGCTGGAAGCGACCGAATTTTACGACAGGCTTAATCGAGCTGGGTGCACGAAGCTTACCAAAGTTGTCCCAGGACTTTTCGGACCGAAACCGCACAAGCCCCTTTGCCTACACCGGCAATAAGTTCGAGTTTAGAATGGTAGCGTCTTCGCAGTCGGCGGCAACGCCCACCACTATGCTCAACGCAGCCGTGGCCGAGGCGCTCACGGACTTCGCCGACAAGCTCGAAGGCGCGGTGGCGCAAGGGAGGCCTGCGCTGGAAGCTGCCGTAGAAATCGCCGCCGCTTCCTGGAAAGAGCACAAGAAAGTGGTGTTTAACGGCAATGGCTATTCCAGCGAGTGGGTCAAAGAAGCTGGCTCACGTGGACTACCGATGTGGCGGTCCACGGTGGAGGCGATTCCGGAACTCATTGAACCTTCGAACGTCGCGATGTTGGAGAAACTGGGCATTCTGTCTGCTGATGAATCCGAGTCGCGTTGTACGATCTACCTTGAGCGATATTCCAAGCAGGTAAATATTGAGGCCGGTGTAGAGCTCGAGATGGCGCGGCGCTCGGTGTTCCCTGCAGCGTCGGAAAGCGCGAGCGCCTTCGCCGCCCAGGCCACCGCGCTGGCCGCCATCGGCGCCCCCAACGCCGCCCAGGAGCAGCGCGCCAGCCGCATCGCGGCGGCCTGCGGCTCGCTTGTCGACGAGTCCGACAAGCTCGCCTCCGCGCTTTCCGACGCCCAAAGGCTGGACGACCCGCTCGCCAAGGCCAAGGCCTACCGCAACTCGGTAATCCCCGCTATGGATGCCCTGCGTGCCGTCTGCGACAAACTCGAGGAACTCAGCCCCGAATCCGCCTGGCCCTTCCCGAGCTACGAGGACCTTCTGTACTCGCTCTAATGTCGCGTTCGCTATGAAACTCGTCATATTGGTGGCATGGCTCTGCCAGTTCTGGTATACTAAGGCCAATGCGCTGGTTCAAACGATTATTGCCACTTCTTTTGATGGTTGCCGCCTGTGCCATCATCCTTTTCTTGCCCGACCGTGGTCCGGAAAAATACAACGACCTCGGTTCGCTCTTTAAGAACGAATGGACCAGGCAGGCGACAATCGGTTACTCCGTCGCTGCCTGCAGAAATGGTTCCATCATCTATCAGGAGTCGTTCGGCGTCGACGGCCAAGGCCAGAAACTCACTCAGCGGACCGTCATGCCCCTTGGACCAAGTTCCAGCGTGCTTTCAGGTGCCCTGCTTTGTTCGCTCTCCCAGCAGGGCAAACTCAACCTGGACGAGGATATTCGAACCTACCTCCCTGCCGCGGGACAAAAAGCCACCCAAGGCAAGACCCTCAGGGCTACAAAACCCATTTCTCTCCTGCAGCTGGCCGATAGCGCGTATACCACGTACGACGCCATCAGTTTGCAGCGGCTTTTGTCCGGCAAAGCGGCCAACAAAAAACTTCATATTAATGGTTCGTTGTCTAGTGAACTGCTCATAGCTGCCATGGAGAGTTCAAGCGGCTACAGTTTTGAGGCTCTCCTCCAGTCCAATATTCTGATTCCCCTCGGCATGTACCGAACAACGACGATGCCTAATTCAAAAGTTGCCGTCGGCACTGGTCATCTGTTTGGTCTGTCTTTTCCGTATTCGAGCCTTGCTAACCCGACCAACCTAAACCCTGCAGTCGTACGAGACCAAGGTTCCAACCAGGTTCGCCTACCCACCGACAACGTTTTATCTACCACAGAGGACATGGTCAAGTTTTTGCTCTATGTCACCTCGCCGCCATCGCGGGGAATCTCGAGCCTGCCTTCCAACATAGTTCCAAGCCTTTATCAGCCACTTGCGCCTGGCGGAACCGTCGGTTTTGGGTGGCAAATCTACGAAGAGAAAGGGGACCGCCTCGTCTACCAGGGAGGCTCTGCAAGCGGTTTTTCGTCCAGAGTTGTCATCTGGCCCGAACGAAACGCCGGCATCGTAATTATGGCTCCTCAAGGCGGTATCGTCGAATCTGGCATCCTAATGCCACTTCTGACCGACGCCGCACAGAACATACTGTTTTCCGGCTCGAGCGCCAGGCTCTTCCACGTCCATCGCGCGCTCATTCTGGTCGGCATTGCGATTCTTTTGTACTGCGTGACTCTTTTTGTGCAGACATCGAACGCCGATTCTTGGGCCAAAACGGTCATCGAACGCCAGGAAACCGGGGCACCGCGCCATTATCGCGCACTCATTGCCATCCGCACGGCGCTCGGTGGGCTCATTCGTGTTGTACTCCTGATCGGCGCGCCCTTGCTCGTCGGAGCCGTTATCGGTCGCACGCTGAGCTATCTCGATTTTCTGGCCCTCGAACCTGGAAGCATGACGCTGCTCGTGCTTGCGTTTTTTGCAGGGTTTTTGCGCAACGTCGCGCGGCTTGTGTGGCTCAAGCGCATGTGGCAAAAATAGTTACGCTCCGCTCTGCGCTTCGCCCAAATACGCCTTCCTGACGCCGTCGTTGGCGAGCAATTCCTTGCCAGTACCCTCCAGGATGATCCGACCGGTCTCCAAAACATA